>JAPLBW010000105.1 GCA_026392555.1 Actinomycetota bacterium | reverse complement strand
GTTTGGTTTCCAACGCACGGGCGATGCCTTCTGGGCCGCCGCTGACCAACTCGCGCGCGGCTTTGTCTTGGGTGCCACCGCTGGACGCACCACCTTGAACGGTGGAGGCCTGCAACACGAAGACGGGCATTCACTGCTGCTTGCCTCGACCAACCCAGCCGTGGTCTCGTATGACCCGGCCTATGGCTACGAAATCGCCCATATCGTCAAGGCTGGCCTGGAACGGATGTACGGCGAGAACGCTGAAGACGTCTTCTACTACATCACCCTCTATAACGAGGGCTACCAACAACCTGCTGAGCCTGAAGGCAGTGACGCCGAAGGCATTTTGCGCGGCATGCACTTGGTCTCCCCCGCACCGGCCGATGTCACGGGTCCGCGTTCGCAGATTTTGGCCTCGGGAGTTTCGGTTCCGTGGGCTATCCGCGCACAAGAACTGCTCGCCAGCGACTGGGGCGTGCAAGCCGATGTGTGGTCGGTGACTTCGTGGAACGAATTGCGTCGCGACGGCCTCGACACTGATTCATGGAACTGGTTGCACCCATCAGAGCCCGCGCGGCTTGCCTACGTCACACAGCGTTTGCAAGATCAGCCCGGTCCTGTTGTTGCAGTGTCGGACTTCATGCGCGCAGTACAAGACCAAATTCGCGATTGGGTTCCCACCGACTTCGTTTCGCTGGGCACCGATGGATTTGGCACCTCGGATACTCGCGGAGCCTTGCGTCGGCACTTCAATGTGGACGCCGAGTCCATCACTGCTCGCGTGCTCTCGCTGTTGGCTCGTCGCGGCGAAATTGATGCATCCATCCCGCGGCAAGCCATTGATAAGTACAACTTGCTCGATGTTTTGGCCGCCGATCCTGGCCAAGGCATGGGCGATGCCTAACCCGGCCTAGAACTGGCTATCTAGAACTGGCTATTCATTTGCTAGATCAGCACTTCGGCCGGTCCAGCAAGGGCAGTGATCCGCTGACCTTGAGCCCGCGTGATGCGGGCCGCATCGCCTTGCGCCAGTACCCCTGAGCCCTCGAGTTCAATCGATCCTTGGGTGACAAACACGTGCGCGAAGGCGGCATCGGGAACGCTGACCTGACCTCCGGCGGGAATGCGAGCCGCTAAAAGCGTTGCATCTTTTTGCGCAATGCGAATAGCCGAATCATGACCAGGCATCCCACTAACAACGGGAACCAAACCACCGGCCTCCAACTCAGCGGTGATATCAAGTTGGTCGTAACTGGGGGTCAAGCTCGCGGTGTCGGGAATAACCCACATTTGAACAAAGTGCACGGGCTTGTCATGTACCGCTGTCGCGTTGAGAACCCACTCGTCGTTTTTTTCACTGTGCAAAATCCCGGTGCCCGCACTCATGCGCTGCGCCAAGCCGGGATAAATCACGCCACTGTGTCCGTGCGAGTCCTGATGCACCAACGAACCTTCGATCACCCACGTGACGATTTCCATGTCGCGATGCGGATGGGTTTCAAATCCAGCGCCGGGAGCCACAACATCTTCATTGGACACCAACAACACACCAAACCCGGTGTTGTTCGCGTTGTAGTGCTGCCCAAACGAGAAGCTGTGCCGGGAATCAAGCCAGCCCCAGTCGGTGGCAAAACGATCGGCCGCTCGCGCCAGTTGCACACCCGATGTCATGGAAAGCCTCCTGGCCAACAAGTCTGCGCCCTACCTAGGCGCCCGTCTAGTGTGGGGCTGTGCCCAGCCCAGATCCCCATGCAACGACTGCCGAGCGCCTCACCCGTGCCAGCGGTCAATTAGCCACCGCTGCCGTTGATCGGATGGATCGCCAACTCCCCTGGTTTGCCACCATGGATGCCCAAGAACGCGCATGGGTGGGCACCATCGCTCAAGACGGTATCGCCGCTTTTGTGAAGTGGTACGCGCACCCAGACGAGACCGCACACATCAGTGCCAACGTGTTCGGCAGTGCACCCAAAGATTTGGCCCGCGCAAT
>JAPLBW010000067.1 GCA_026392555.1 Actinomycetota bacterium | reverse complement strand
GATTCATTCCCCCGCAGATCAGCCCTAACCAGAGGGTTTCGCCTGGGTGCTCCGCGAACCTTCGCGATTAGTGCGGACGGCTCGCGGGTGTTATTCCTGCGCTCTCGGCACGGTACCGACTCGGTCAACTGTCTGTGGGTTCTCGATGTCGCCACCGGCGAGGAATCCTGTGTCGCCGATCCTGCGGCGATGAGTTTTTCCAGTGATGGGGATATTCCCGCTGAAGAACGTGCTCGACGCGAGCGTGCGCGCGAAGTCGCCGGCGGAATCGTGACGTATTCCACCGATGCTGACTGCACACGAGCGGTCGTGACCATTAATGGCGTTGCATTCCTGGTGGACGTAAAGTCAGCAGTCGTCACCGAACTTGCTCTGCCTTCTCCCGTGATTGATCCGCGCATCGATCGCTCCGGTCGGCGGATCGCCTTTGTGCACGACAACGCGGTGTGGGTTCACGACCTCACCGGACTGGCGAGCACTTCTGCGGTGCGCATCACCCCTGCCGAAACGTCGCCGCACGTCACGTGGGGCATCGCCGACTTCATCGCCGGTGAGGAAATGGACCGCACCCGCGGAATGTGGTGGACCCACAAGGGCTCAGCCCTGCTGGTGCAACGCACGGATGTGTCAGGGGTTACTGAGCTCACGATCGAGAACCCCGTCGACCCCGATGCACCCATGGTGACCCGCTATCCAGCAGCCGGAACAACCAATGCAGCCGTGACCTTGCACAAGTTTGGCCTCGATGGCTCACAGGTGGAGATCGACTGGGACCACAACATTTACGAATACCTCGTTGACGTCATCACGGACTCCCACGGCGAGCTCCTCGTCGTGCAATCGCGCGATCAGCGCACCTACCGTGTGCTTTCCATTGATCCTGACGGAACCACGAGCACTCTCAGTGAACAAACCGATCGGGCATGGGTCGAACTCATCAGTGGATCACCAGCTCGAATCGAAGAAGGACAGTTAGTCAGTGTTCGAGACGACCACGAAGGCGATCAACGACGACTGTTCATCAATGACCAACCGGTATCGCCGATCGGCTGGGATGTTCGCGCCATCACCGGTGTTGACTCCCACACGGTGCTCTTCAGCGCCTGCCCAAGTCGCGACTCGTGGGTGTGCGAACTGTGGTCATGGAATGCAGCTGATGGTCTGGTGCAACTCACCAACGGCGGGTGGAACTCCGGAACCTCGCGCGGTGGGACTTCGGTGATCTCGCGCAACAGTCTCGATGCCACGGCAAGTGATGTTGTCGTCACCAGCGCTCACGGAATTCACACGGTCGAGTCCTTTGCTGAAGTACCGAGCGTCACTCCCGTGGTTTATCGGGTCGATAGCGATGAACCTCACTTGCGCATCGCCGTGCTGTTCCCGCAGGGGCAATTGCCCAGCCAAGCCTTGCCAGTCCTGCTCGATCCCTACGGCGGCCCGCACGGTCAGCGCGTGGTCAACGCAGGTTCTGCCTTCTTGACAGCGCAATGGTGGGCCGACCAAGGTTTTGTTGTTGTCGTGACTGATGGTCGCGGAATGCCTGGCAGCCCATCGTGGGAGAAGTCAGTTAAGGACGACCTCGCAAGTGGAGTGCTCGCCGATCAGGTCAGCGCACTCGAACTCGTGACCGCGAAATTCCCCGGCACACTTGATCGAAGCCGAGTCGGTATCCGCGGTTGGTCATTTGGTGGTTACTTGGCCGCTCTTGCAGTGCTCGACCGCCCCGATGTTTTTCATGCAGCCGTTGCTGGCGCACCGGTAACCGAATGGCGGCTCTACGACACTCACTACACCGAGCGCTACCTCGGCGACCCGCGCACTCAACCTGATGTCTACGACGCAAACTCCTTGTTGTCTCGCGCACCTCAACTGTCCCGACCACTGTTACTCATTCACGGTGTGGACGATGACAACGTCTTCGTGTCGAATACTGCACAACTAGCAGCAGCACTCACCGCAGCAGGCAAAGAGCACCAGGTCGAATACCTCACCGGCGTCACACACATGACACCCCAAGAAGAGGTAGCCGAAAACCTGCTGCTTCTTCAGTTGGACTTCCTGAAAAAGTCTTTGGCTTAAGCCTTATTGGGGCTTTTTGGCCTTACCGCGGGTACGACCACGCTCGTTGGCGTCCAGGATCACCTTGCGGATGCGAACCGTTGCAGGTGAAACTTCGACGCACTCGTCTTCACGACAAAACTCAAGGGCTTCTTCGAGCGAGAGCTGGCGGTGCGGAATCAGTGGCACCAAGATGTCGCCGGAGGACTGGCGCATGTTGGTCAGCTTCTTTTCCTTTGTCGGGTTCACGTCCAAGTCATCTGCGCGCGAGTTTTCGCCCACAATCATGCCTTCATAGACTTCGGTTCCGGGACCAACAAACATCGTGCCGCGCTCTTGCAGGTTCGCCAGCGCAAAACCGGTGGTAGGTCCGCTGCGGTCGGCGACCAATGAACCCGAGGGACGGGTACGCAATTCGCCAACCCAGGGTGCATAGGAATCAAAGATGTGGTGCAGCAATCCGGTGCCGCGAGTTTCGGTAAGGAACTCGGTGCGGAAGCCAATCAAGCCACGAGCTGGAACCAGGAACTCCATGCGCACCCAACCAGTTCCGTGGTTGACCATCTGTTCCATGCGACCCTTACGCAAGGCCATCAGTTGTGTTACTACACCAAGGTGCTCTTCCGGTGCATCAATAGTCAAGCGCTCCATCGGCTCGTGAATCTTGCCGTCAATCAAGCGCGTCACGACCTGTGGCTTACCCACGGTCATTTCAAAACCTTCACGACGCATGAGCTCGACCAGGATCGCCAACTGCAATTCGCCACGACCTTGGACTTCCCAGGTGTCCGGGCGCTCGGTGAGCTGCACCCGAAGCGAGACGTTACCGACCAACTCAGAGTCCAATCGGGCCTTCAGCAAGCGGGCGGTCAGCTTGGTTCCCGAGCGACCAGAAAGCGGTGAGGTGTTGATACCGATGGTCATCGACAGCGACGGCTCATCCACGGTGATCACGGGAAGGGGAACGGGGTTTTCCAGATCAGCCAGCGTTTCACCAATGGTGATTTCAGAAATTCCCGCGATGGCCACCAGGTCGCCAGGCCCGGCTGATTCAGCAGGAACACGATCGAGCGCTTCGGTCATCAATAGTTCAACAATTTTTACCCGCTCAACGGTTCCGTCAGCGCGACACCAAGCCACCTGCTGACCCTTTTTGATTTCACCTTCGTGCACGCGGCACAAGGCCAAGCGTCCCAAGTAAGGGGAGGCGTCAAGGTTGGTCACATGGGCTTGCAACGGCGCACCGGGAGTAAAGGTGGGAGCCGGAATCGTTGAGGTAAGCGCGGTGAAGAGTGGGCCGAGGTCGTCACAGTCCGGCATCCCGCCATCATCCGGTTGATTCATCGATGCGCGACCAGCTTTTGCCGAGCAGTACACAATCGGGAAGTCAATCTGTTCTGCCGTGGCATCAAGATCAAGGAAGAGTTCATAGGTCTCGTCCACGACTTCTTTAATTCGCGAGTCCGGACGGTCGACCTTGTTGATG
>JAPLBW010000072.1 GCA_026392555.1 Actinomycetota bacterium | reverse complement strand
TGTTGACCGCCGGCATGCGTGCACACCAGTCCCACCTTGAATCGAGCAGCAACTTCCGCAAGTTGCGGATCAACCCCACCCCACGCGTCGTTGAGGATGTCGGCGCCTGCCTCGCAGGCCTGCTCGCCCACTTCATGACGCCAGGTGTCGACACTGATGATGATCGAATCGTGTTTGGCGCGCACTGCTTCAACAAAGTTGACGGTGCGTCGGATCTCTTCTTCCGCATCAACGAATTCACCAGGCCCGGCCTTGACTCCACCGATGTCAATGATGTCCGCCCCTTCATCAATCGCGCGATCAACCGCGGTCATTGCCGCATCATCGCTGAACGTGGCACCACTGTCATAAAAAGAATCGGGCGTGCGATTGACGATGGCCATGATGAGCAAGTCAGTGGACTCAAAAGTGGTGTTTCCCAGGGTCAGTGACACACACGGCTCCAAGTCTGTGAGGGGGTGGGCAATGGCACTACGCACTAGTGTGAGGCATCAGCGTTGCATGTAGGAGGCGAAGTGGCTATTGCATTGGTTGTGCTGGCGATGGCAATCGTGGCGGCAGCAGCCGCATTTGGCGCCAGCACTCGCGGGCGGATGAGTACGGCGGACCCTGATGTGCCTCCTGTCGCCCTGCCAGAGGATCGGTGGACGATCGGCGCGGACTTAGATCGCACCCGTTTTGGGGTTGGTTTGCGGGGATATCGCATGGAACAGGTCGACGAGGTCCTTGATCGCGTTTCGCGTGACCTGGTGCAGCGCGAGGAGTACGTTGCGGACCTCGCGGCTGCGTTAACGCGTGCAGGCGTTGCTGTCCCAGAGCGTCCTGCGCCGATTGTCAGTGAACAAGACCTCGACGACAGTGGTGACGAGGTCGACGCCTTGGACGAGGCGCCCGCCGAGGTTTCTGCTAGTTCTGATCAGGGCTAGGACAGGTCATGACCAATGTGACGGTTGACATCATCATTGACGCCCCGTGTGAGGCCGTCTGGGATGTGGTCTTTGACTGGACTAGGCAAGGTGAATGGATTCTTGGCACCAAAGTCAGTGTCGCTAGTGGCGACGGCGCCAGCCAGGGCAGCGTGATCGAGGCGTGGAGCGGGGTTGGCAAGGTCGGTTTTCTCGACACGTTTGTCATCAGTGTGTGGGATCGCGCGCGTATCTGCGAAGTCGTGCACACCGGCAACGTGGTGGTGGGTACCGGCACGTTTGAGTTCTTTGAACTCCCCAACAACCGCACGCGATTTGTCTGGGCCGAAGATCTCGAACTGCCACTAGGCAAGCTCGGTCAACTCGGTTGGCCCATCGCCAAGCCCTTCTTTAGCTTTGGCGTGAAGAAGTCGTTGGAAAAACTGGGGCGCCTGGTGGAAAGTTAGGCGTTAGGCGTAGGTGCGACGCAGTTGATCGGCAGCTTGGCTCATCGCCGAGATCTTGTCGAAGCACACATCGCGCGGCAAGAACCACATGCCACAGTCTGAACCCAGTTCCAAGCGGTCAGGTCCCACGACCTCAACGGCAGCTGACGCCATGTCCACGATTTGTTGCACGGTTTCGACGGGCGCTTCGGTATCCATGTTCAGCACACCCAAGATGACCGTCTTGTCGCCGGCGTTTTCGAGCAAGTCCGGAGTCTGCAGCGGCTGGGAGTATTCCAAGGAGATTGCATCGGCACTCGTTTGGGACAACAGCTTGAGGGCGGCTGGATAAACCGGTGTGGCCCGCTTTTCAGCAATGTTCTTGCTGTATCCGTAACACACGTGCAGGGCTTTGCGGGCCTTGATACCAGCGAACGCGCGGTCGATGGCCTCGACGGCAAAGCCTTCCAGTTGGCTGTGCCGGAAGTGCACCTCTGGCTCATCCAGCTGAATCAGGTCAATGCCCAAGGCATCAAGAGCGCGGAGTTCTTGGTTCAACGCATCGGCAACAGCAAAGGCGACCTTGTCGATGGAGCCATAGTGCTCATCGACCAGGCGAAGCGCCAACGATGCGGGACCGATCACCGTGACCTTGGACTTTGTGGTCTTGGTGGTGCTTTGCAGGAAGCGCGCGGCATCAACGACCAAGGGGCGTTCCCACGTGATGGGTCCGACCACGCGTGGCTGACGAAACTCTGGGGGCGCGGTGGGCTTTTGGTTTTCATCAGAAGTCACCGCACGCTGCTTCATTGTGAGGTATTCCAAAACATCGCCACTGAAGTTGGTGACCAGGCCCTGCTCATCGGAGTCAATGCCACCGAGCGCATAGAAGTGGCCAGAGAAAGTTTGGCGACGCTCTTCACCATCGGTGGCGTACGTGAGCCCAGCGCGCTCTTGATCAAAGACCGCCAAGCGCACAGCATCGTCTTGAGCGCTCTCCAGAAATTCAGGAGCTACACGCCACCACACGCCTTCTTTGGCATAGACCAGTTCGTGATCGGCTAGCCACTGGGGCTTGTAGTAACTACCGACGATTTGGGTGGCAAAGCGCTCATTTGTGGTCATGGGCGAACAGCGTAGGGGTCAAGGTGCCCTGGGCGCAGGCAACCCTGCGGGATGGGCGATAATAGGTGACTGATCCTTAAGCTTGAGGATCGCAGACACGTTGAAAGGGGTGTGCGATGGCCGCCATGAAGCCACGCACGGGCGATGGACCACTCGAGGTCACTAAAGAGACCCGTGGGGGAATCGTCATGCGCATCCCACTCGAAGGTGGCGGACGGCTCGTCGTTGAGATCTCTGCCGGCGAAGCCAGCGCACTGGCTGAAGAACTCAAAGGCGTGGTCTAAGACTCGAAGGTGATTCCAGATTTGATCCGCAGCGGACGTCCCCTCCCACAAGGAGCGGGGCGTCTTTTGTGTTGTGTCCGCGTTGCGAAACTGACAGGGTGGGGGATATGAGCGCGCCACTGCTGGATATCCGCACCTCGAAGCGCACCCATGATGAAGCAGCCGACGTGCACGTGATCGTTGCTCACGATCGGTCCACTCGTAAGGCTCGGATTTCGAAGGCTGACAGCGAGCTGGCCCGCGAGCACGGAATTGATCTGCATCAACGCCTAGAACGCGAAGGCTTCATCGGTGCCACGGGCTCACTAGTCAGCCTTGACATGGAAGCCAGCCCGACGAAACTGAAAGCCTTTGTCGTGGTGGGGGTAGGCACAGGCACGCCCAAGGATGTGCGCATTGCTGCATCAGTTCTGAGTCGTCGTCTTGCTCGCCCGGAGGCTAAATCGGTCTTTGTATCCGGTTTGGCTGTTGCCAGCGACGATGCGATGCGGGCCTGGGTAGAAGGGCTCTACATCGGCGGTTACCAGTTTGTCGGCTATGGAAGCGATGCGAAAAAGCCAACCAAGACTGTGGTGATCGTGGGATCGGCTACCGGCCGGGCTCAGCCTGTGGCCGAAGGCACCGCCAGTGGTGTGGCGGTTAGTTTGCGGCGCGATCTGGCTAATACTCCGTCGAACGTGAAGTCTCCGCAGTGGCTGGTCAATCAAGCCCGCGCCGTGGCTCGGAAGAACGATCTAGCCATTGTGGTGCGCAATCGCGCACAACTGGTGCGCGAAGGTTTCGGTGGCATCGTGGCGGTCGGACAAGGATCCGTGCATCCTCCGGCTTTGGTGGAATTGACCTATCGACCCAAGCGGCGTTCGGCAAAAACTCGTCGCATTGTTTTGGTGGGCAAGGGCATCACCTTTGACACGGGTGGGCTGTCTTTGAAACCGTCGGACGCGATGGTTCCGATGAAAACGGACATGAGCGGATCAGCTGCGGTGCTGGCAGCGATGCAAGCAATCGCTCAACTTAAGCCGAACGTGGAAGTGATTGGCCTTCTCGCAATTGCCGAAAATGCGATCAGTGGAAGCGCGATGCGACCAGGCGATGTCATCACACACTTTGGTGGCACCACGGTGGAGGTGCGCAACACCGATGCGGAAGGTCGACTCGTTCTTGCCGATGCGCTGGCCTACGCGGACCAAGAATTGAATCCCGATGTCATGGTTGATCTGGCCACCTTGACCGGGGCTGCAAGTCTGGGACTTGGCCGGTTTCATGGCGCGATGTATGCAACGTCAGACAGTGCAGCCACGCGTTGGCTCAAGGCCGCCGACGCGGCTGGTGAACCAGTCTGGCGACTGCCTCTCGTTGATGAATACGAGCACGCGCTGGACAGCGACATTGCGGATGTGTGCCACATTTCCACCGATCCCCATGTGGGGGCCGGCTCAATCACCGCGGCCCTTTTCCTGCGGCGCTTTGTGGGTAGGCGTACCTGGCTGCATCTAGACATCGCCGGTCCCGCACGCTCTGATGTTGATCGGCGCTTGCTCACCCGAGGCGGAACTGCTTATGGAACAGCGAGCCTGATTCGGTGGGTTGAATCCTTCGGTGTCTGACGGACGGATGACTAGTTGACGATGGCCGCGAGCAGCCCATCACCAACAGGAAGCAGCACTTGGACCAAGCGCTCGTCATCACGCACTGCCTCAACCAGTGTGCGTCGCTCAATTGTTTCGGGATCACGTTGAGCGGGATCTGGGACAAGATCGTTGCCGAAGGCACTCGCAAAAACGATGATGCCGTGCTGGTGGACTAACCGAATGGCTTGTTCAAGGCAGTGCAGGTATTCATCCGGCGTTCCGTCAATGAGTACCAAGTCATACGCACCGTCAGCCAGACGTGGCATCACATCTAATGCGCGGCCAGTGATCAGGCGGGTGCGATTGGGGCGAATGCCATCCTCGGCAAAGGCCTCGCGCGCCTGGCGCAGGTGTTCACCCTCAATGTCGATGCTGGTCAAAATCCCGTCGCTGGTCATGCCCCGAAGAAGCCAGAGCCCCGAGACACCGGTACCGGTACCGATTTCCACCACATTGCGGGCGTGGACCGAAGCAGCCAGAAAGCGCAAGGCAGCCCCTGCGCCGGGGCTGACGCAGGCGATGTTGAGTTCTTCGGCGCGGGCTCGAGCCGCAACGATGACAAAGTCCTCGCCTACATAGTCCTCGGCAAAATGCCAGGAACCTTCCCGAGAAGCGATGGGAACCTCCAGCGACTCAAACCGGTCTAAGGACCAGTTGGTAATGATCAGGGCAGGTTCACAGGCCGTGAACTTGTTGATGATCAGCCTACCGGCGTACAGTTCCAATTCGCGCACGTATGTGCGAGGCACTAGGAGGCATTCGGTGAGTCAGTGGCAAGGATCAACCCCAGACCCTCTTTCGGGACAGCCCCTAGGGCTCGCCGATGTTCCAGCTCCCGTGCCCAGCGCCGTCACTCCAGAGGTCAGTGAGACTGCAGTGGACTCACCCTTTGCTAGCCCCACGCAGGCTGCTGCTGCCGCACCCGAGAGTTCCGTTCCGCCACCGCAGTTCCCCAATGCGGTGCCGGTTGGCTACACACCGGGTGGACCTGGATACGCCACACCACCGCCGCGAGCCAAGGGTTTGCGAGCAGGACCGGTTATTGCCATCGCGGTCATCTTGGCTTTGCTTGCCGGCATCGTGGGCGGAGCTTTGGGATTTGCTTTCGCTAATCGTGTCTTCACCAACGATGGTGTGAACCCATCCATCTCACTGGGTACTGTGCCGGCCACTGGTACGAGTGATCGACCTGCGGATTCAATCGCGGGAGTGGCTTCCAAGGTTTTGCCAACCGTTGTCTCGCTTGATGTAGTGGGGCCTTCGCAATCCGACACGGGTTCAGGTTTCATCATCCGAAGTGATGGCTACATCTTGACTAACAATCACGTTATTGAAGCTGCGGCTTCACAGGGCACGGTGACCGCCGGATTTAACGATGGATCAAAGGCCACCGCCACCATCGTTGGTCGCGACCCGGCTTATGACTTGGCCGTGATTAAGGTGGACAAAAAGGACCTGCCCGCGTTGCCGTTAGGCAATTCTGATGATCTGGTCGTAGGCGACGCTGTGCTTGCTGTCGGTTCGCCGTTGGGCCTGACCGGAACGGTGACCACGGGAATTGTGAGTGCTTTGAACCGTCCGGTGACCGCTGGTGGTTCGGGTACCAAAGACACCTCCTTCATCAATGCGATTCAAACCGACGCTGCGATTAACCCGGGTAACTCTGGTGGACCGTTGGTCAACTCGGCGGGTTCTGCCATTGGTATTAACAGTGCGATTGCGACCTTGGGTGGCGCCTCAAGTGCGACCGGGAGCATCGGGGTGGGATTTGCTATTCCGATCAATCAAGCTCGACGTACCGCTGAGGAAATTATCAGGACGGGTAAGTCCACCAAGCCAGTGATTGGCGTGACACTCGATGTTCGCTACACCGGACCTGGCGCCAAGATCGCCGATAACTCAATTGGCGGTGCTGAGCCGATTACTCCCGGCGGTGCAGCAGACAAGGCTGGACTCAAGCCTGGAGATGTCGTCCTGTCGGTCAATGGCCGCACGATCAACACCGCTGATGAATTGATTGTGGCGATCCGGGCTTCGCAGCCTGGCGATACTGTGACACTGAAGGTGCAACGCGGAGGAAGCACTGAGGAATTCAAGGTCGTCCTCGGTAGCCAATCCACCACGGAATAAGTTCTTGAGCTCACGTGAGGCGGGTTAGCAGTGTTTGACATTGGCTTTGGCGAGCTCCTCGTGCTCGCTGTCTTGGCCTTGTTCGTCTTTGGCCCAGATAAGTTGCCTAAAGCCATTGCTGATGTCACGCGCATGCTCAAGCAGTTGCGCCAGATGGCACAAGGAGCCAAGACCGAGATCACGTCCGCACTCGATCCCGAACTTCAGGGATTGGATTTGTCGGATTTGAACCCGCGAACCTTTGTTGAGCGCACCTTGAATGGCACTGCCGATCCGGCAGTCAGGCCGGCAGTGACGTTGTCCAAGGGAACGCCGGCCCCGTGGGATCCAGACACCACCTAAGTCTTACTTGGCAGTGGGTGAAAGCCCTAGTGGTCGACCAACGAGTCCGCGCTCGCGTTGACCCAGTCGTTTGGCGATAGCAGAGAGTGCTTGTGCCGCGGGCGAATCGGGCGAGTGCAAGACGATGGGCGTTCCTTCGTCGCCGCATTCGCGCAATGCTGGTTCGAGCGGAATCTGCGCGAGCACGTCCACCTGCGAACCGGTGATCTTGGTCAATGCTTCTGCAACGGCCTGACCGCCACCCGAGCCGAAGACCTCCATGCGCGTGCCATCAGGTAGTTCAAGCCACGCCATGTTCTCAATAACTCCAGCGATGTTTTGATGCGTTTGTTGCGCGATAGTGCCAGCGCGCTCGGCGACTTCAGCCGACGCAAGTTGAGGAGTAGTGACAATCAAAATTTCAGCGTTGGGCAACAATTGGGCCATCGAGATAGCGATGTCACCGGTGCCAGGTGGCAAGTCCAGGAGCAAGATGTCCAGATCGCCCCAGTACACATCGGCTAGGAATTGTTGAAGTGCACGGTGCAGCATCGGACCGCGCGGCATGATCATGGACTCAACTTGAGTGGGCAAGCCTTCAACGCCAAGCATGCGCGGAATGGAGTGGCCGTAGATGTCCGCGTCCAGCACGCCGACCTTGAGCCCGTCGCGTGCCATCGCCGCGGCCAGGTTCACCGTCACTGATGACTTGCCGACGCCACCCTTGCCAGAAGCCACTGCGTAAACACGAGTGAGCGAATTGGGCTGAGTGAAGGTAATTTCGCGATCAGCCTGTCCACCGCGCAATTGCGAGGCCAGGCCTTTGCGTTGTTCATCACTCATGACGTCAAGGACGACGTTGACTCCGGTGATTCCTTCGACCGCCGCGACAGCGGCGGTGACGTTGGTGGTGATGGTTTCGCGTAACGGACAAGCGGCGATCGTGAGGTAAATGGTGACTTCGGCAATGCCGTCATCGCTGACCTCAACGGACTTGACCATGCCCAATTCGGTGATGGGCTTGCGGATCTCGGGGTCTTCAACGCTGGCTAGTGCACGTTGGATGGCCGCAATGCGATCGCGGGACAGGTCCCTGGGCGTAGGACGCCAGGCTTACGCCTCGTTGCTCGGCTCTGGGCTAGGGGCAGATGCCTGTTCGTTGACCGCTTTTTGCAAGTCTTCGAGCAGGTCCTTGAGCTCGTTGCGAATGGAGTCGCGAGTGGTGACGTCGTTCAGCGCGATGCGAAGGGCGGCAACCTCGCGGCTGAGGTAGTCAGCATCAGCGAGCAGGCGCTCGGTGCTGGCTCGGTCTTCTTGGTACTGCACGCGATCGCGGTCAGATTGGCGGTTTTGGGCCAGCAAGATCAAGGGCGCGGCATAGGAGGCCTGCAGCGACAGAACCAAGGTCAGGCCGATGAACTGCCAAGGGTCAAAACGCCACGATTGCGGTCCAACACTGTTAAACACCACCCACGCGACAACGAAGATCGTCATGTACGCGATGAAGCGCCAAGAACCAATGAAGCGCGCTACGCGCTCGGAGGCGCGACCAAATACTTCCGGGTCCACAGATGGACGCAGGCTACGAGAACGGTCGAGCGGCTGATCCAGCCGGCTGCGCCGTGCTTCACGAGCCATGAGTGAACTCCGTTGCGGTGTCGGTGCTTTCGCGCCAGTCTTCAGGAAGCATGTGGTCAATCACGTCGTCAACCGTGACCGCGCCAAGTAAGCGTTGGTGTTCGTCAACAACAGGCAGCGCCACCAAGTTGTACGTGGCGAACATGCGAGTGACTGCGCTCAGCGGGGCCTCGGGTGAGATGCCCTGCAGTTCGGTGTCGATGAGACCCGAAACCAACGCTGATGGAGGCTCGCGCAGTAAGCGTTGGAAGTGCGCAACACCGAGAAAGCGACCAGTGGGAGTTTCAAGAGGCGGTCGAACGACGTAAACCTGTGCAGCCATGGCGGGGTTCAGGGTGGCATTGCGCACGTGCGCCAAGGCTTGAGCGACGGTGGCGTCAGGAGAAAGAATGACCGGTTCGGAGGTCATCATTCCGCCCGCGGTGTAGTCGCCGTAGGCCAAGAGTCGGCGCACGTCGTCGGCTTCCTCTGGATCCATCAGTTGAAGCAGCCGTTCTTGGTCTTCTTCAGACAATTCGCTGAGCAAGTCAGCGGCATCGTCTGGGTCCATTTCCTCAAGAACGTCAGCGGCTCGTTCGCTTTCCAATGCTTTAAGGATTTCGACCTGGTCGTCATCGGGAAGTTCTTCGAGGACGTCAGCCAACTTCTTGTCATCAAGTGCTGCGGCTACTTCAGCCCGACGTTTGGGAGAAAGTTCGTGCAATACACCGGCGAGGTCAGCCGGACGCAACTTGTCAAAGGTCGCGAGCAAGTGGGCTGCTCCTTGACCTTCTTCGTTCAGTGAGAAGCCACTGACGAAGTCCCAATCAACAACCAAAGTTTCGCCGCGTCGACGAATTCCGCCACCG
>JAPLBW010000158.1 GCA_026392555.1 Actinomycetota bacterium | reverse complement strand
CTGCGAAGCGCGTGTTTGTCCAGTCCACGGTCCCGGGTGTGTACGCCGATTCAATCGTTCCACTACCGGCTTCAAGTCGACTCACAACATGAGCAGCGGCGGCTGACATACGATCCGTGTTAGAGATGGGATCCGATGTGGGGCACGTAAATGTTTGCTCGGCATTGTCAATGGACGAGGGTGCTACCGGTACGACGCTGTTGCTAATTCCCAACAAAGCTTGAATGGATGCAAAGTCCGTTGCAAACAGTTCGTCAGAGGTGAGGTAACGAAATCCACCTTGTTGCGCTGAAGCGCCATCACAGCCAATCTGGAACTGGTTCAAACCGTCGCGCAGGGATGCACCCTCGTTGGAAAACGTGTTGATTGATTGACCAGCAGTGGTGATCGCGGCTGCAGCCAAAGCCGATGAAGAGGCATCCGCGTCCCCACCCTTGAACCAGGGCAACGCGCCATCGGCGAGCTGGATGGATCGCAGGTATTCCACGCCTTGATCCACAGCGCCGGATTCACCAACGGTGGCCAATGCTGCGATGGCCAGGGCGGTGGAGTTGGAGTCTTCTCCGGAGTAGGTCACGGGGTCAGCTGGATCGCAGGCCTTTGTCGTGTCAGCTCGAAAGGCTTGCCACCCACCGTCGGCGCACTGTTGATCCTTGAGCCATCCGATAGCTGATTCAGGGGCGGGTTTATCTAAAGCGGAATACGCAAGGATCGCTTCGCTCTGGCGATACACACCGTCGTAAGTGGGGTCTTGGATGCCAAACAATCCGGCAGGTGCGGTGGTGGCTGCCTGGGCCGGCGTCAGTGCGAACAACGGCAGGACTAATCCAGTGGTAATAACCAGTGCGGCGATGCGCTTCACGAGAACCCTTTACATGTTGTGTGACAGGTCCTCCGCAACCGCCGATGTAAAAAGCCCTCGGTTTGCGAATGCAAACAGAGGGCGACATCGAGCTGATCGCTCGGGCTCCGCCCCGTACCTCGACAGAAATAGAGCCAACTTCGCGACCGCCAGGTGCTCCGACTTATCTCTACCTTTGACAGCAGGGACTTACGGTTGCGGGACAGTGTCGGAATTACACCGACTTCCCCTGGAACTCGATCGCGTATTCAGTTGTTGTGTGTGGACATCTGACCACACCGCGGTGACCCTGGTCAAAGCCGGGGTGACAGTGGCGTGTCCTAGGGGGTGTCGCCCACCTTGCGTTGTGGCTTGGGAACTCGGAGGCGTCGGATCTGCAGCGCGCGCATCGTCGCGTAGAAAGCCAAACCGGACACATCTGCACCAGGAGTGGTTTGCAACAACGTCTTCTTGAGTTTGCCGACCATGATTGTTGTATCAATGGCGATGACCAGAACCATGGCAAACCAGATCCACAGTGACACCGATTGCACCGTCAAGTTGCGAATAAAGCCCAGTACCAAGATCAACAAAGCGCCAGGCAAGAACAGCTCACCAGCGTTGCGACGAGAGTCGACGAAGTTGCGGGCGTAGCGACGACTAGGCCCCTGGTCGCGCGG
>JAPLBW010000124.1 GCA_026392555.1 Actinomycetota bacterium | reverse complement strand
CCACCTATCCTACGCAGTTCAAATCCATGATCGCTGCAACCACAAAGACGGCCAAAGCCCAGTAGCGAAGTGCGGTGCCCTCGGTGTCACTGACAATGAGCAGATACAAAAACACCGGGACTAAAACGATCCGGAAAACGGTGAGCGCATTGGGAACATTGACTGAACGCACCTGCGTTGTCGTCGGTTCCGCGCTCACGGTGGTCCCACTCCCTTGCGATCAGAACTACTGGTGCATTAGCCGAGTAATTCGGCCACTAAATCTGCTCCATCATTGCCCACAACCGTGCCTGACACCACATCCCCGACGACTATGGCGCGCCCATTGGCCTGCTGGCTATAGGCGATGGTCACATCCCCGTCGGTTTCCGGCCCTTGATGCCCAGCGCGACCGGTAATTACCCCGTCGCCAACGAACTCAACCAAGACTTCAATGCGCTCGCCCAAGCGGTCTTCGGCTCGCTGGGACATCAATTCATCAGCCAACGTGGCGAAGTGCTCCACCCGCTCGCGCACCACATCAGGATCCACCTTGTCGGGCAGATCCACCGCTGCGGTGCCGTCCTCATCGGAGTAACCAAAGATGCCGATGGCGTCTAAGCGTGCGTGGGTGAGGAAACGCTCCAGCTCATCGAGATCGGCTTGGGTCTCGCCAGGAAAGCCCACGATGATGTTGGAGCGAATTCCCGCATCGGGTGCGAGCTCGCGAATCGAAGCGATGAGTTGCAAGAACGAATCAGTGTCACCAAAGCGTTGCATGCGGCGCAGCACATCGCCCGAACTATGTTGGAAGGACAAATCAAAGTAGTTCGCCACATTCTCGGTTTGCACCATCGCCTTGATGAGCGCTGGTCGCATCTCGGCTGGCTGCAGGTACGCCACTCGAACCCGCGCAATGCCTTCAATCCCGGCGATCTCGGGCAACAATTCCTCGAGCGCACCCAAGGCACCCAGGTCCTTGCCATAGGACGTGGAGTTTTCTGACACCAAGATCAGTTCACGAGCACCCGAAGTGGCCAGCCACTGGGCTTCGGCCAAGACTTCACCGGGTCGACGCGAAAGAAACGAACCGCGAAACATCGGGATGGCACAAAAGGTGCAACGACGATCGCACCCGGAGGCCAATTTCAGGTTAGCCACCGGTGAATCGTCCAGTCGCTGGCGCATGATGGGCGGACCTGAGGCTGGGCGACCACTGACTTCCTCATCATCGCGACCTGGACCATGGAATGCGGCTTGGCGCTCCCCCGGTGCCATGGGCAACAACAAACGACGATCTTGTGGCGTGTGTGATGTCGGCCGCTCGCCGTGCACCACAGCATCAACGATGGCTGAAATGTTTTGGTAGTCATCAAAGGACAACACCGCGTCGGCTTCGGGAAGTTCATCAGCAAGTTCTTGGCCATATCGCTCAGCCATGCATCCCACAGCGATAACTGCCGGTGAATGGGTATCTGTCTTGAGGTCCGCGGCGGCGATCAGCGCGTCAACCGAGTCCTTTTTGGCAGCTTCAATGAATCCGCAGGTGTTAACCAGCACCGCGTCAGCGCTTTGCGCATCCTCAGTGAGGGTCCAACCGCCTTCGGCCAAGCGGGCAGCGAGTTCCTCAGAGTCCACATCATTGCGAGCACAACCCAGTGTGACTAATGCCACCGTGCGTGACGAGTCGAGCTGACTCATCATTCTCCGCGCAACGACGCCATGATGGACATCAACTCATCAGGAGCTGCCAACACTTCACGAGGCTTTGAACCTTCGCTAGGTCCGACGATTCCGCGTGATTCGAGCAGGTCCATCAAGCGACCTGCCTTGGCAAAGCCCACGCGCAGCTTGCGCTGCAGCATCGAGGTTGAGCCCAACTGCAACGAGACCACCAATTCGGCCGCCTGGAGCAACAGATCAAGGTCATCGCCAATATCAGCATCAATGTTGCCTGTCGCGCGAGCAGGAGCGGTGATGTCCTCGCGGAAATCAGGATCGCGCTGGTCCTTGACCCATTTAACGACCTGATCAATCTCGGCTTCCGACACGTAAGCGCCCTGCATACGCACGGCCTTGCTCGCACCCATCGGCAAGAACAACGAGTCACCGTGACCGATGAGCTTTTCAGCGCCTTGTTGGTCCAAGATCACGCGAGAGTCAGTGGCCGAGGCGGTAGCAAATGCCAACCGGCTAGGAACGTTGGCCTTGATCAAACCGGTCACCACATCAACACTGGGTCGCTGGGTAGCAAGCACCAGGTGAATACCGGCAGCACGCGCCAACTGGGTGATCCGAACGATCGCGTCCTCAACATCGCGCGGAGCCACCATCATCAAGT
>JAPLBW010000026.1 GCA_026392555.1 Actinomycetota bacterium | reverse complement strand
GACTTCTGCATTGCATCCCACGAGCTCAGCAATGTCAGCGCGCCACCAATTCCGGTAGCAACGGAGACGCCCAGGCGGACGGGGTCCACGGTGGTCAAGCCAGCATCAGCCCAGGCCTCGCGGGCTGCCACGAGGGCGAACTGCGCGATGCGGTCGAGCTTGCGGGCCTCGACCCGATCCAGCACTTCGGCTGGATCAACAGCGGCGACACCGGCAAAGTTCACCGGCAGGTCAGTTGCCCACTCGTCAGTGATCGTTCGTACGCCGGATTGACCAGCTAGGAGCGCTGACCAAGTCGACACAGCAGTGCCGCCCACGGGAGTTGTCGCACCGAGGCCGGTGACGACCACGCGTGTTTTGTTGTTAGTGCTCACGTGAAACTCCTTTGATGTGTTCGATAGTGCACGGTGCTGTTTCGACTTGGCCAACGGCTCACAAGCTATTGATCAAGGCGCGGGGTGAATCAGGCACTTGCCTTTGCGATGTAAGAAACTGCATCACCGACGGTGACGAGGTTCTTGACTTCTTCGTCAGGGATCTCGACGCCGAACTTTTCTTCAGCGGCCATCACGACTTCCACCATCGACAACGAGTCGATGTCGAGGTCATCGGTGAAGGACTTTTCTGACGCGATGTCAGCGACGGCAACGCCAGTGATCTCATTGACGATGTCGGCGAGGCCGGCGAGGATTTCCTGCTCGGACTGGGCCATGGTGTGCGCTCCTTGGTGTGTTGTTAACGGTGGCTAGTGCTGGTGGTGCGCCCGCTGGTTGCGGGGGTCTAGGGCAGCTCCACGACCTGGGCGGCATAGGCCAACCCAGCTCCAAAGCCGATCAGCAGGGCTAGTCCGCCGGAGCGGATTTGTCCTGCCTGCAACATGTGGTCCATGGCCAACGGGATCGAAGCAGCAGAGGTATTGCCGCTGGTCACGATGTCACGGGCCACAGGAATGTCTGCGGGAAGTTTGAGGGATCGCACCATGGCATCAACAATGCGCAGGTTGGCTTGGTGCGGAATAAACGCATCAAGCTGGTCGGCGGTGATGCCGGCTGCATCGAGTGCTTGTTGAGCCACGATTGACATGTCGTGCACGGCCCAGCGGAAAACGGCTTGACCTTGCATGACCACGTGCGGATATTCAGCCTGGTCGTTGTCTCGCAGGTCTTCGTAGCGACCACTCATCGTGATGGCATCAAGTTGTGAACCGTCGGCGCCCCACACGGTCGGACCGATGGCCGGCGTATCGGATGGACCAATCACAGCCGCTCCCGCACCGTCAGCGAATAAGAACGCGGTGGAGCGATCGTTGGGGTCAACGATGTCGGTCAGTTTTTCCACGCCGATGACGACCACGTACGTGGCACTGCCGCCGCGGATGAAGTCTTGGGCCATGGACAAGCCGTAACAAAAGCCAGCACACGCGGCCGAGATGTCGAAAGCGGGAGCGCGACCGGCGCCCAACCGGTGGGACACCTCGGCGGCAGCGCTGGGAGTGGCCTTGAGGTGGGTCACGCTGGCCACGATGATGCAGTCGACTTGGTCAGCGGTGATGCCGGCGCTGGCTAGGGCCTTGCTGGCCGCTGCCACGGCCATGTCAGCCACGGTTTCGTCAGGGGCAGCGAAGCGTCGCTCGGTAATACCGGAGCGTTCGCGAATCCATTCGTCGGTTGAATCAATGCGTTCGCACATCTCTGCGTTGGTCACCACACGAGCGGGGCTATAGGAACCGACGCCGAGCATGCGCGCAAAGGGTGCGCCACTGACACCAGTGATCAAGCTCATGAAGCGTTGGCCTCGGGGTGCAAGCGAACCAACGGCTGACCAGGAGCGACGGGGTCACCGTCTTCGACGAGCCATTCAATGATCGTGCCACCGTGTGGGGCAACAACTGCTTGCTCCTCGCGCAAAGTCTTGACGGTGCCAACCAGTGCATCAACTGCCAGAGCGTCACCTTCGTTGGCGTCGCCGCGAACAAACATTCCCTTGGCCGGCGCGACCAACATGCGCCACGTCGGTGAAGTATCCAGCGGGCTGGTGGTGCCGTGACGTGCGACGAGTTCGCGAGCAGCCTCGAGGTCATCGGGAGTCTTCAGAGCCAGGGTTTCGACATCGGGCAGTGCCCGCTTGATCAGGCCGGTCAGGGTGCCTGCTGGTGGCAACTCGATGACGGCTGTGACGCCGAGTTCGGCCATGGTTTGCATGCACAGGTCCCAGCGCACAGGGTTGTTGACCTGGGTGACCAGGCGGGTCAAGAACTCCACACCACTGTGAACCACTGAGCCATCGGCGTTGGAGAGCAGGGCTGTACGGGGGTCATGGGTAGAAATCGAGCGGGCGTAACGCGCCAAGGTAGAAACAGCCGGCGCCATGTGCACGGTGTGGAATGCGCCAGCAACTTGCAAGGCACGAACGCGCGCACCTTCGGGTGGATCGTCCGCAAGTGCAGCAAGTTGTTCCATCGTTCCACCAGCAACGATTTGTCCAGCACCGTTGTTGTTGGCCGGAGTCAATCCGTGTTCAGCAAGCTTGGCCAACACCACTTCTGCATCGCCACCCAGTACGGCCGACATTCCCGTAGGTGTCTTTGCGGCGGCGGCGGCCATTGCCTTGCCGCGTTCGCGAACAAACACCATGGCTTGTTCACCAGAGATGATGTTTGAGGCCGCGGCTGCGGTGATTTCGCCGACACTGTGTCCGGCGCCCACGCCCACGACGCGATACGCATCGGCCGGGTGGGGGAACAGTTCAAGTAGGGATACCAAACCGGCAGCCACGATCAAGGGTTGCGCTATGGCGGTGTCTTTGATGGTTTCGGCATCGGCGGTGGTGCCGAGCTCGGCCAGGTCGAGGCCACTGACGGCGGACAGCCAATGCAGGCGTTCGGCAAAGGTGGGGATCTCAAGCCAGGGGGCCAAGAAGCCAGGGGTTTGCGAACCTTGTCCGGGAGCGATGACTGCTAGCACTGTCTTAGCCTTGCGTGGAGTGTGCCCAAAACCGGGCGCGACTCGGACCAATAATGAACATGATTTTTAGAGGATACCTACAAAGAAATCAGTGCGGGAGGTCAGCCACGCGCCTAAGCAGTACCCAGGTGTCCCACCAGTCTCTCCAATACCGCTGGGTCCCAGGTCAGGCCCGTGTCCCAGGCCAAATCCAGGGCATCGGCGAAGTAAATCGAGTGGACCCCGGCAAAGGTGGCTTCTTCGCGGCGAGGCAACACCGCCGGACTCACCTCCAAGGCGAGCGCGCTGGACAAAGACACCAACCCATCGTGTGGCCACATGCGCGGATCACCGCTCGCTCGCTTGAGGTAATCGCCACCGATGAGCAACACGTCAATGTCATCGAGCATGCCG
>JAPLBW010000206.1 GCA_026392555.1 Actinomycetota bacterium | reverse complement strand
TGGTAATCCTCACTGGAACCCTGTTGGTCAGTCGGATTCGCACCGGACTGCTGGAGACAAAGGTCAAAAACTCCGTAGCAGAGGCCACCTCTGGTGTCCGTTCGGCACAGCAACTAGCTGATTCTTCAGACTTGACCCAGCAGGCGGGTGCCGGTCAACTCATTGATCAAATTTCCACTGAGCTGTCTAATCGTGCCGGCTCCCCGCCCCTCTATGACGTCCTTTTGCTAGCGAACCCTGGTAGTGGAACAACGACAGTTCCTGCACGTCGATCTGGCGCGATTGAAGAAGCCAGCATTCCGGAGCAACTGCGCACGGCCGTAGCGCAACAAAAAACGCTGGCCTATGCGTACACCAAGATTCGCTATGCGGATGGTTCCTCGGGGCCAGGCCTAGCCGTTGGTGCGCCGCTGGTGATACCTAACTTAGGTACGTACGAGTTGTTCTACGTGTACTCCACGGAAAGTGAACAGCGCACTCTTGACCTTGTCCAAAGCAGCAGAGCCCTCACCGGCATCATTTTGATCATCCTTTTGGCTTTCATCATTGGCTTCGTTACCCGTTTGGTTCTCAAGCCCGTTCGTATTGCCGCTGATGTGGCTGAGAGATTGGCGGCTGGGCGCCTCGAAGAACGTATGCGCGTGCGGGGTGAAGACGAACTTGCACGATTAGCCACCGCCTTTAACTCCATGGCGGGCAACATCAAGCAACAGATTCGCCAATTGGAGGCCCTGTCTCGTATCCAGCGCCGCTTCGTCGCTGATGTGTCACACGAGCTACGTACTCCGTTGACCACTATCCGGATGGCCTCGGATCTGATTTATGAGAACAAAGATGAACTCGGTCCGGCGACTTCCCGTTCAGCCGAACTTTTGACCGAGCAACTTGATCGATTCGAGGAGCTGTTTACCGAACTTCTCGAAATCAGTCGGTTTGACTCGGGTCAGGCGATCTTGGATGCCGAAGGCGTGGACTTGTGCATGCTGACTGCGCGAGTCATTAAGGCTGCCGCTCCGCTAGCTGAAGCGAGGGGTTCGGTGGTCTCCGTCGATGAGCCTGATCAGCCATGTTTGGCCGATATGGATGCCGTGCGCATTGAGCGGGTGATCCGCAACTTAGTAGTCAATGCCATCGAACACGGTGACGGTAAGCCGATTGTGGTCACCATTGGTGCGGATGAACAGGCCGTTGCCGTCTCAGTGCGCGACCATGGCGTCGGCCTGCGACCTGGTGAGTCTTCCCTGGTGTTCAATCGATTTTGGCGGTCGGATCCGTCGAGGGCGCGCACGATTGGTGGATCGGGATTGGGTTTGTCCATCGCCCTTGAAGACGCTCGACTGCACGGTGGCTGGCTAGAGGCGTGGGGTCAGCCCGCACGCGGTGCCGTCTTCCGTCTGACGTTGCCCCGCAAGGTGGGCACGGTGCTGCATGGATCGCCGGTAGAGCTCGAGCCAGCAGATCGTGCCGTAACGAGCGAGGACGAAACCTCGTGAAGCGCCCCGCCCTCTTGATTTTGTCAGTGGCACTTTTTCTCGCTGGGTGCGCGAGTGTGCCCACCGGCGGACAGGTCAACCTTGGGGCCAACGTCACCGGCGGAAATTCCTTTGACGCGGTGGTTCCGGTAGTTCGACCTCCTCGGGTGGGTGATTCCCCCGTGGAAATCGTCTCTGGTTTCTTGCAAGCCAATGTCAGTGCCTCTGATGACTATGCGGTGGCTCGCGCTTACTTGGCTCCGGAAGTGACTGAAACCTGGAACCCCGCGACAGGGGCAACGATCATCAACGATTCCAATGGTTTGCAGTTAGTCCGCCGTGGTTCGCGCGTGCTGCTCTCTGAACCTCAAGTGGGTCAATTGAGCTCGGTAGGAACCTACGTACCTAGTCCAGGAAATACCCAACTTGATACCGACTTCACGGTGCGACAAGTTGACGGGCAATGGCGCATTGACGGCGTGCGCGATGGTTTGTTGCTAACACCCACCACCTTGAATCGGGTGTATACCAGCGTTGAGCGTTATTTTCTTAATGCCGATGAGTCACGGTTGGTGCCAGATCGCATTCTGGTTCCCATCGATCGACGTGGCTTGCTCACCTCACTCGTGCGCGGCCTGTTGACCGGACCGTCGGCCTGGCTCGCACCCGCGGTTCGCACGGCGGTGCCTGCTGGCACCAAGTTAGAAATTGATGCGGTGCCCGTTGAAGGCACAACGGCGGTCGTGGACCTCACGCAACAAGCCCTAGCGGCAAACGACAACCAGCGGCGCGTACTCGCCGCCCAGATCGTGTGGACCGCGACCAGTATTGAAACGGTGACTGCGGTTCGGATCACCGTTAATAGACAGCCCTTGCCTCTTGCTGGGCTAGGTGATGTGTTGTCCCGTAAAGACTTTGCTGGGGTCGATCCGGACGGCTTGTCCGCAAAGTCCAGTGCATTTGTGGTTCTGGGCAAGCGGCTGAATCAAGTCACGACAGCTGGCATTGCTCCAGTCGAAGGGGTGTTTGGCGAAGGGTCAGTGCGACTAGGACGTATTGCGGTGGATCTGGCGCAATCGCGAGCCGGCTCAACGGTGTCCGTTCCTGGAGGTCAGTCAACGATGTACCTTGCTGATCTGAAGCCCGCTTCGCAAGTAACCCCCGTGGCTGGGCAATCTCCAGCGCTCTCACTTTCTTACTCTTTGGCCGGTGACCTATGGGTGGCCAGTCAAGGGACTGTGCGCATCATCAAAACCTCCGGAAAAGTGTCACGAGTTCGGGTGAATGGCCTAGCAACACCTGTGCTTGTTCGGGTGGCTAGAGATGGCGCTCGAGCATTAGTGATCGCGTCCTCGGGCGGACAGCGACAGGTGTACCTGATGCGCATCGTGCGTTCCGGGGGGCAGTATCAGTTGGAATCACCACAACTGATTCAAAATACTCTTACTTCTATTGTTGATTGCGCATGGAACGATGCCAACACGGCTGTGGTGATCGGCAGCTCTCGAACCGGCGTCACGCAGGTCTACTCCATCAGTGTCGGCACGCCGGATGTGAGTGCGGCCGGCGGTGTGGCATCCATGTCAGCGATCGCAGCTGCACCAGGTAGCGCATTGCTTGTTGAAGCGCCAACTGGGGTGTGGGAAAATTCGGGGCTGGGATGGCGACTGAGCGTGGCGCGTGGAAAGTCACCGGCCTATCCGGGTTGATTCGGTGTGACCAACGCCCTTATAACCCCGTTTCGATTCGACCTGTGCACGTCACACCTAGCGCGCCGACAGAGTGCACCCATGTCCTCCGATCGCTTGTTCCCTGACCAGTGGAGCCCCTCGCTACGTGCCACCGCGCATGCGTGGGCTCAGCTCGTGGCGCCACTGTCGTGTGCAGGATGTGGAGCTCCAGACATCAGCCCATGTCCGACCTGCTGTGTCACGCTCCTTCGATCGGTTCCCCGCGTTGTTCATCACCCGCTCCATGTCCCCGTGATTGCCGCCACGGCGTATGCAGGTCCTGCACGCAGATTGGTGTTGATGCACAAGGACCGTGGGCGCACCTCGTTAGCCACCCCGCTGGGTGCGGCCTTGGGTGCAGCGGTCCGATCAGTTGTAGCCAGGGTCGATAGTGCGGTTCCGGCCGTGCAGCTCGTGCCTGTTCCCTCCCGACGAATGAATCTGGTGCGTCGCGGTAGGTCAACAGTGGCCGAACTAGCTCAGGCCGCATGTCGCGAACTGGGAAACGGCTCAACAGTGGAATCTGTCCTGCGCGTCGGCCAACCGCTGCGCGATCAAGTGGGTCTCAATGCTGATCAACGACAACGCAATCTCGCGGGTGCCTTTGCTGCCAGCCGCCCGGATCATCAGGCCGCTCCCTCGAAAGTGCCAGTGGTGGTTGTTGATGACATCGTGACTACGGGTGCGACAGTGGCCGAGGCCGTTCGCGCACTAGAGGCTGGTGGGTATTGGGTGTTAGGCGTGGCGGCGGTGTGTGGTCCGCGTCGGCGATAGGTAGCTGGCGACAGTGGGCAAGCGGTCGGTAAGTTGGACCCGTGACACTCGCTCGGGTCCGTGGTTGCGTTGGAGCCTTGTGCTCCAGCAAGCCGATGCCAGTCGCAGGCTAAACGGTCCACGTAAGGCGACTTTTTGTCGTTCGATCACGGTGCGGCTTAGGAGTAAGTCCTGCCTTGCCGGTCGATCAGATATCGGCCGATCCAAGAGAGGGGCAGTAGTGGCGCCAGCGCTGCGAAATCCCCAGCAGGCGAATGTGGGGTCGAAGACCAGGTCGGCCGGGCGAGTGTCATCCCCCCACCCCCACGCGCCTACGATGGAGGCATCCCCCCTCGGGGCTGACTAGAGGAGCCTTGTCAGTGGCAGCCATTGTTGACCGCATTTTTCGTGCGGGTGAAGGTAAGACCCTTCGCAAACTTGAGAAATTGGCCGAGCAGGTCAATCTCATCGAAGATGGATTCACCTCCCTCACAGACGATGAGTTGAAAGCCCTCACCGCTGAATACAAGCAACGCTATATCGATGGGGAGTCGCTGGACGACCTCCTGCCCGAAGCTTTTGCCACGGTTCGCGAGGCTGCCAAGCGCGTTTTGGGTCAACGTCACTACGACGTGCAAATCATGGGTGGTGCCGCACTGCACCTGGGCAACATCGCTGAAATGCGTACTGGTGAAGGCAAGACCTTGGTGTCGACTTTGCCGGCTTACCTCAATGCGCTTGCTGGTCAAGGTGTCCATGTCGTCACGGTCAACGATTACCTAGCCGAACGTGACTCTGAATGGATGGGGCGGGTTCACCGATTCCTTGGCCTGACCGTTGGATGCATCCGTTCGCAGATGCCAACAGACGAGCGTCGCGCAGCATATGCCGCTGACATCACCTATGGCACGAATAACGAATATGGATTCGACTACCTGCGCGACAACATGGCGCTGGATAAAGAAGACCTCGTGCAGCGTGGCCACTTTTTCGCCGTCATTGACGAAGTTGACTCCATTTTGATTGATGAGGCGCGTACCCCGTTGATCATCAGCGGCCCAGCTGATGAGCCGAGCAAGTGGTACACCGAGTTTTCCACCATGATTCGCCGCTTGGTGCGCGATGAAGACTATGAAGTTGATGAAAAGAAGCGGACCGTTGGAATTCTCGAATCCGGTGTGGAAAAGATTGAGGACTGGGTGGGGATCGATAACCTCTACGAACCAGTCAATACACCGTTGGTCGGATACCTAAACAACGCCATCAAGGCAAAAGAACTCTTCAAGCTCGACAAGGATTACGTCGTCATGGGAGGCGAAGTCCTCATTGTTGATGAGCACACGGGTCGCATGTTGCCTGGCCGTCGTTATAGCGAAGGAATGCACCAGGCGATCGAAGCCAAGGAAGGCGTGGAGATCCTCCGGGAGAACCAAACGCTAGCCACCGTCACTTTGCAAAACTTCTTCCGGCTATACGAAAAGCTCGGCGGCATGACCGGTACGGCCATGACCGAAGCTGCGGAGTTCCTCCAGATTTACGAACTCGGTGTGGTGCCCATTCCCACGAACCGAGACATGGTTCGACTGGACAAGCCCGACATGATTTACCGCACGGCATCAGCTAAACACGAAGCTGTTATTGATGACATTGTAGAGCGTCACGAAAAGGGTCAACCCGTTCTGGTGGGTACGACGAGTGTGGAGAAGTCTGAAGACTTGTCCAAGATGCTGCGTCGTCGTGGGATTCCGCACGAAGTCTTGAACGCCAAGTATCACGAACGCGAAGCCTCAATCATCGCTCAGGCTGGACGTAAGAATGCTGTGACGGTGGCCACCAACATGGCTGGTCGAGGCACCGACATCATGCTGGGCGGAAACGCTGAGGCCACGGCGACAGCTGAACTTGCCCAGCGCGGTCTTGATCCAGTGGAAACCCCCGATGAGTTCAACGCAGCCTGGCAAGCGGCGGTGGCCAAGGCCGAAGTCGCCGTAGCCGCAGAGCGTGACGAAGTGCGAAGCGTCGGTGGCCTTTACGTGGTCGCGACGGAGCGTCACGAATCACGTCGAATTGATAACCAATTGCGTGGTCGCTCGGGCCGACAGGGCGACCCCGGTGAGTCGCGTTTCTATCTCTCCCTTGAGGACGATTTGCTGCGCTTGTTTAACGCGGGTGCGATTGACTCTTTCTTGGTTCGTTTTAACGTTCCGGATGATGTGCCGATTGAGGCCAAGTTAGTCACGAACGCGATTCGTTCGGCGCAGACACAAGTCGAGTCACAAAACTTCGAGATCCGTAAGAACGTTCTCAAGTACGACGAGGTGCTTAACCGTCAGCGTCTGGTCATCTATAGCGAGCGTCGCAAGGTTCTTGAAGGTGAAGACCTGCACGATCAAGTGGCCGGCTTCATCGAAGACGTGGTCAGCGCTTATGCGATGGCAGCCACAGCTGATGGCTATGCCGAAGAGTGGGACCTCGATACGTTGTGGCAAGCATTTGGCGGTGTATACAACATCGGACTCACTATCGATAACGTTGTCGAGCAATCTGGTGGCCCCCGCGAGTCGTTGAGCGGGGAGTTCATCGCCGCCATCATCAAAGAAGACGTTCAGGAAGCGTACGCCGCTCGTGAAGCCGAGCTAGGTGAAGAGATTCTGCGTGAACTCGAGCGCCGAGTTGTTTTGTCAGTCCTCGACCAAAAATGGCGCGAACACCTCTATGAGATGGACTACCTCCGAGAAGGCATCGGTTTGCGANNNGCGAGCGCTAGCGCAGCGCGACCCGATCGTGGAATATCAGCGTGAAGGCTACGACCTGTTTGCCGCCATGATGGACGCGATCAAGGAAGAGTCCGCGAGCCTGGTCTTCAACGTCAATGTTGAAGTTGAGTCAACCCCTGATGAGGGCCCTGAAATCATCACGCCAGGTTTGGTTGAGCCTCGACGACCGGCAGCCTTGCAGTACACGGCTCCCGATATCGATGCAGCGGGCGGATTGAGCCAATCGGTAGCTACTACAGGGCCGATTATCGACCCTGAATTTGGTGAGGTTTCCAAGAACGCTCTGTGTCACTGTGGTTCAGGACGCAAGTACAAGCGGTGTCACGGAGATCCCAAACAGCGCGCTTGAGTCATGCACCGGGTGAGTAGTCGTCGGCGAAGTAGCCGGTGATGGAGTGATCTGGGCTATCGACCACGGTGCAGATCCATCGACCGTCAAGACCTTCGAGTCGAATGGCTAACGGAATAGGCCGCTCAGGGCCGATCAAGATGACCGTTGCTTCCACGATTCCGTCCGCCGGCTCGACCACACGCATGGAAGCGATGGAGTAGCGACCAATACGCACCACTTCGCCAGGGCGTGACCGCGGTGCACTGCTCGGGTGAGCTGCTCGCACTCGTGCGCTGTATTGCAAATGGCTCAGGACATCGGGTGTGGTCCACCGAATCAGTTGGCTGGCAGGGCGCTGTCCGAGATAGACCTCGACCATGGCCATCGCCATGCGTGCAACCCATGCACCAGCCGGAGGAAGGTCGGCTCGCGCAGTCGGAAGTCGAGAAAACTCAGCGTGTGCATCAACTAAGACCAAGCGGGGCGGTAGCGGCGGCGTGGCAGGAACGTCGGCACCAACGGTGAATTCAAGGTCGAGGGCTTGCTGACCCGCGGCTGGCATCAGTGGTTGACGCCCCTGATGCGTTGGAGCAACAACGAGTTGCAGGGTGGGGTGTGTGGTGGCATTCATGGCTTCTCCCGTGTATATCGATCCATTTGCCTATGCTTGCCCCTATTTATGTCCAAAATGTCCGTTTCGTCAACCCCTTGCCACCACCGGTGGATGTTGGCCAAGATCGGTTCCTGAGCTGCTTTGGGCCTACGAAAGGTGGGTGGGGGTCATGGACTGGCATGAATTGTTGGCCGATGTTGAAGCGCAAGCAGAGAGCTGGGCAGAGCGCGATCGCCAGGTTGTGGCCGCTGATCAGGCGCGTCTCGAACGCCGTTCCATCACGGCGCATTGCTG
>JAPLBW010000130.1 GCA_026392555.1 Actinomycetota bacterium | reverse complement strand
TCCGAATCGAGGGCGGACCTGTGAGCATTCGCCCTTTGAGTGACTTCGGTGCTCCTGCACCCATCGCTGTGGCCTTGGATGCACCCGACCTTGCCAGCGCTGTGGTGCTTGCGGGCCAAGTGAAAGATTCGGTCAGCACCTTCAAAGTCGGTCTTGAGTTGTATATGCGCTACGGACCCGACGCGGTTCAACAAGTGCGCGATGCTGCTCCTGGTCGGTTGCTCTTCTTAGACGTCAAACTCCACGACATCCCCAACACTGTGGGCGGAGCTGCACGAGCCGTTGCTCAGCTGCAGCCAGATATTTTGACGGTGCATGCAGCCGGTGGCGCAGCAATGATTGCGGCCGCCGTTGAGGCACTTCCTCAAACCCGGGTAGCCGCCGTAACGATTTTGACCTCCCTGTCGGCACAAAACCTTGACGAACTCGGCATCGTTGGGCCACCCATTGATGCGGTTCGTCGGTTGGCGAGTCTGGCAGTCAACGCTGGTGCCAGTGCTTTGGTGTGTTCGCCGGCCGAAGTTGCTGCGGTTCGAAGCGAGGTTGGCCCGGAAGTTTTGTTGATCACGCCAGGTGTTCGCCCGGTGGGTGCAGATGTGGGGGATCAACAGCGCGTTGCCACGCCCGAGCAAGCCTTGGCCGATGGAGCAAGTTTGTTAGTGATTGGTCGCCCCATCACCGCGGCCGACAACCCAGGTGTTGCAGCAGCTCACCTTGCAGCCAGTGTGCAGGCTTAACCATGTCCGACACTGGCAAGCTTCTTGTGGTGGTTGGGCCGTCAGGCGTGGGCAAAGGCACGGTCATTCGCCAGGCGCTGGAACAAGACCGCACCATTTGGTTGTCGGTGTCAGTGACTGGTCGCGAACGTCGATCCGGTGAAGTCAATGGCACGGATTACGTCTTTGTCTCGCTTGAGGAATTTGCGACCATGGCGCAATCGGATGCACTTCTCGAGTGGGCCGAATATGCGGGCAACCCCTATGGCACTCCGCGACAGCCGGTCCAGGAGCGCCTGAGCGCTGGCCAGTCGGTGATCCTGGAAATCGACATTGCGGGTGCTCGCCAAGTCAAGGCAAATCTGCCCGAGGCGGTTGTGGTCTTTCTCGCACCACCCGATGTGGCCGAATTGGAGCGCCGCCTACGCGGGCGAGGCACCGAGACCGAGGAATCGGTCCAGCGCCGGCTCGCCATCGCCCAAACCGAGTTCGCAGCCGAGCCAGAGTGCGATTTGGTCATCGTCAACGACGATGTGCAGGCAGCAGCAGCCCAACTGATAGAGTTAGCCCACCGCTAGAGCCGATCGAGGCTTCCGGCGCATCCTTATCCGTTTGTTGAGAGGTTCCCTGTGTCGCGTACCGCCGCTACTCCAGAAGGCATCACCAACCCGCCGATCGACGAGTTGTTGGACAAGGTGGACAACAAGTACAGCTTGGTCATCTTCGCTGCCAAGCGCGCGCGTCAAATCAATGCTTACTACTCCCAACTTGCTGAAGGCCTGCTTGAGTATGTCGGCCCACTGGTTGAAACCCACGTTCAGGAAAAGGCGCTCTCTGTCGCACTGCGCGAGATCAACGAAGATTTGCTGGACCTGCAATACACGCCAGCAAGCCCTGGTTACGTTGAGCCAGCTGCAGCTGCAGCTCCGAGCTCCTCGGCCATCACCATTGATGACGACTTGATCTTGGGCACCTCTAACCCAGAAATTGTTGAAGCCGACCCGGCCTAATCTCGGGTAATACTTCCCCATGAGTACCACGCAACGCAGTGTCGTCCTTGGGGTTTCTGGTGGCATCGCTGCCTACAAAGTCGCACAACTTTTACGCCTTTTTACTGAG
>JAPLBW010000112.1 GCA_026392555.1 Actinomycetota bacterium | reverse complement strand
GTGGACAGCGTGATGATCCACGTGACAAAAACCATGGTCCACAGCACAAGGTTGGAGCCAAATTTGTGAATCAAGAACAGGGCCATACCCGCAATGAAGTATTGGCTCCAGCGCGGGAAGAGGAAGAATTCAAGGAAGGCAACGGGCTGTCCTTGAGCTGCTGCTGCTTGAAGCGCCACAGTGGCGATGAGCCACAGACCCATGAAAGAGACCACGCGTCGGTAGGTGATCCCGAACGCTACGAGGCAGGCTACAAGGAAGTAGAACTTCAGTTCGATCAGTAGCGACCAGTAGACGCCATCAACGCTAGCGATTCCTAGTGGTTCCTGGAGCAACGTCATGTTGGTCAGGACTTGCAGCGGCGCAACGTCATTTCCCAAACGACTAAATGCGGTGACGATGATGGTGGTGAAAATAACGGCAAATACGTAGGCTGGGAAAAGCCGAGTAAAGCGTGCAATCGCGAACTCGCCGACTTTGCGACCAAATGCGGTCATCAAAATGACAAAGCCTGAAATAACGAAAAACAGCTCAACGCCAAGGAAGCCATAGCGGGTGAACTGCGACAACTGGGGGAAGACGGTGACGGGGTCAACGTCTGGTCCCCACGCGGCATTTTGTCGTGCGGTGTAGTGGAACAACATCACCGCGACTGCCGCGATGAAACGCAGGAGGTCCACTTCACGCAGGCGTGAGGCGGGAAGATTCTTCGGGAGCCTGGTTTCGCGGGTGGCCACGCGTCGCTGTGCCCTGGTCATGCCGGCCCACGCAGAATCGGAGACCAGCGAACCTGCCGGTTCGGATCCAGACGGGGGAAGAGATGTCGTCGCCATTGCCCTCAGGGTAAGCCAGCCAAGGCCCAAAGTGCGCCAGCTGGGGTCTGTCCTACCATAGGTTACTCACGAGTCACTTAGCCCGAACCCACCTGTGCGGGGGCTTGGGTCCACCTAGAGGAGTCATCCCGTGAATGCAGACTTTGATCTCTATCGGCCATCCGAAGAGCATGAGGCCTTGCGCGAGGCCATTCGCGATCTAGCGAACGAGCAAATCGCCCCCTTTGCTGCCGAGGTCGACGATCAAGCCCGGTTCCCGCAAGAAGCCCTCGATGCGCTGACCGCAGCGGACATGCACGCACTGCACGTTCCTGAGGAATTTGGCGGCAATGGTGCAGATGCGCTTGCCGCGGCAATTGTCATTGAGGAAGTCGCACGCGTGTGTGCTTCCTCCTCATTGATTCCAGCTGTCAACAAACTTGGTTCGTTGCCGTTGATGTTGACTGGTTCTCCTGCCTTGCAGGCCAAGTACCTGACACCTTTGGCTGCGGGCGAAGTTTTGTTCTCCTATGCGCTCTCTGAGCCAGAGGCGGGAAGTGATGCAGCGGGTATGCGCACACGTGCGGTGCGCGATGGTGATGAATGGGTGCTGAACGGAGTCAAGCGCTGGATCACTAACGCAGGGGTTTCGCAGTTTTACACTGTCTTTGCGTCGACGGATCCCGATGCTCGCTCACACGGCATCAGCGCGTTCGTCGTTGAGGCTTCTGACCCTGGGTTCTCGGTGGGCGAACTAGAAAAGAAGCTCGGGATTAAGGGCTCTCCCACCCGCGAGTTGTATTT
>JAPLBW010000145.1 GCA_026392555.1 Actinomycetota bacterium | reverse complement strand
TCCTCGTCCACTTGCTGCTTTTGACCTTTTGGCTAGGTGGCGACTTGGGTACGTACTACTCCAGTCGGCAGGTCACGAAGCCCGGGTTGAGCGTGGATGCCCGGCGCATTTCGTTAAAGATCATGGCGTTTTGTGACATGGGCCCGCGGTTGTGTATGCCGTTGTTCTTGGCGTCAGGCACGCTTTTAATCGTCGCTGATCCTCGTGGTCAACAATTTAAATTGCTCGCCATCCCGGTGGTGTTGTTCACCGCATTGTGGGTCGCCTTGGTCTTAGTTGAGCACAACGTTGCAGGTGACAAGCCCATTAAGTTGATCAGCTTGAAGCTCGATTATGCGGTTCGTATTGCCGTTATTGCCGGTACCGCGATCGGTGGAATTTATGCGATAGTGGTGACTGATCCATTCGGTGTGCAGACCAATCCCAAATGGCTGGGGCTGAAGATTTTGCTCTATGGCGTGACCATCTTGTGCGGCCTGCTGATCCGTCTGAGCCTGAAACCATTTTCTGGCGGGTTCAAGTCTTTGATCATTGATGGTTCAAGCGAGGCTGCCGAGCGTGCGATCGCCGGCTCGATGGCGCGGGCGACCCCGTTCGTCTACGTGATCTGGACCCTGGTGATCCTGATTGCCTGGCTAGGCGTGGCTAAGCCCGGCGCGAATCTCTAGAACCAGCTGTGAATTGCCACATTTTGGGTAACCGTCTGATAACCGTTTGGTCCGATTTTCCCAAACTTCTTGCCTAAACCACGCTCGTAGGTGTCTGATACTCGTGTGATCTGATTATCGGGATTCACACACAGGTGCTTGATAGCCAAGCTGAACCAAGGAGTGGGCAAGTCATGAAGGCGAAATCAAAGGTTTCGAAGGTCCTTGCACTTACGGCTGCCTCAGTGCTTACCGCTGGTATTTCGCTGGTGGCGGGTGGCGTTGCTCCTAGTGTTGCCCAGGCTGTCGACGGGGTTCAGACCATTAGCGTCACTCCTGCCGGCCCCTACAAGGGTGGCGAAAAAGTCACGATTGTTGCCAAGGGATTCTCACCAAATGTTCCAGTGGCTATTGGACAGTGCCCGGTTGGTCGGCCCATTAAGGGACCTGGCGTGTGTGGTGCCACCAAGCTTGACGGTGCAAAACTCACCACTGCGAATGCCCAAGGTGTCGCAACTGTAAAACTGACAATTATTGTGGGATCACTCCAGAACACCGTGCCTCCGGACGCTTCCTGCGGCCCAAAAAATCCTTGCTACATGAGCGCGACGTGCATCTCAAATGCCAAGGAAACCACGGGTGCTCTTGGCACAGTTGCGCCGAGAAACTTTGAGCTCACGTACGTAGGCGCCACGGTGGCTAAGAAGACCACCACCAAGACCGAAACATCCACGAGCAACGCGACCACCACCAAGACCACCAAGGCCGCCGCGCTGCCCAAGACTGGTCCCAAGGAAACAGCGATTTTGGCCCTGTTTGGCCTGGCGCTGTTCCAAATCGGATTGATTTTTGCGGTTCGTGCCACGCGTGCGACACCACGTCGCGCACGTCTCTGACCGTTAGAAAGGCCGAGGAGGTCAGTTGCCTGAGGGGGCGGCTGACCTCTCGGTGTTGTCAGATCGTTATCCGCGCTAGGCCTAACTTGTTGTAGAGTGTGAACTACCGAACTGCTCCTGTTTGGGCAGGAAGAGACAAGAAGGAGATCCGTCATGAAGTTCATGGTCACCAGCCGTAAAGGTGCTGCTGCTGCTGTCGCCTTCTTGTTGGCTACGCCCGTAGTGGCGCTGACGGGTATTGGCGGCGGTGTTGCGCAAGCCGGAGCCGTCTATGGGCCGACATCATCAACAATTGCAGGGTCCCTGTTTTTTGAGACTGGAACCGTAGGTCCTCCTGTGGAGGCTTCAACGGCAAAGCAGACAAACAACAACACCTACACCGACACGTTCTCGATCTCCCTTGTTCCAGCCTCTCCTGTTGTAGACACTCCGGTTGAGGTTTCCTTTTCAGGAACTACGGGTGCTCGGACCGGACCTGTTTCGGTTAAGGCTAATGGAACCATTGTGCGAGTCACCATGGCTGTTTCTGGCAGCAACTCCGCAACGCTTAACCTTGCCACCGGCTCGGGTGGGACAGTGTGCGATTACCCCGCAACCCTCATTGGAACTCGATCTCCTGAAGGTCCGTACACGGCGACAGGCACTTACACTCCCTCGAGCTCGGGATCGACAACTTTTGCTCTAAAGCAGATATTTTTTGACGACATGGGAAACGGGGATGGCTCGAGTCCCAAAGTGTGTAATGGGTCCCAAAGTGTGTAATGGAACTTTTGCGAACGCTGACTATTACGCATCTGATTCCACCCAAACCCTGTGTGGTGGAGACCCCCCACAGCCGGGATGCACGTCTGTAGACAGCGTTGTGAAGAATTCTCCGTCTGCTTCGCAGGGGATCAAGGCGACGGTTGACGTCGTTGCGCCTACTGCCCCGGGTAAGCCATCGGCTCCCACGGCGGTTGCTGGCGATGGTGAGGCCACGGTGAGTTGGTCGGCCGCTTCTGACACCGGTGGCTCAGCCATCACTGGGTACACCGTCACTGCGGTGGAGGATGCAACCAAGACTTGCACACCTACCCCGGCTACTGGTTTGACCTGCACGGTGGCTGGACTGACCAATGACACGCCGTACACCTTCACTTTGGT
>JAPLBW010000154.1 GCA_026392555.1 Actinomycetota bacterium | reverse complement strand
GTGGTTGAAGGAACGCCGGAAGTGCTGATCCGCGCAGTCTTGGGCGGCCTGGCCCTGTATGTCTTCTATTTCCTGCTTGTGCTCATTTATCCCGCTGGAATGGGCTTTGGTGATGTGAAATTGGCTGGGGTTTTGGGGCTCTATTTGGGCTTTTTGGGCTGGGGCAGCGTGGTTATCGGCGGATTCTTGGGGTTTGCCCTCGGGGGACTCGTGGGTGGAGGCTTGATGCTGGCCCGCCGGGCAGGGCGCAAATCCATGATCCCCTTTGGACCTTTCATGCTGGCAGGGGCCTTTTTAGCCGTGTTTTGGGGCGAAATCCTGGCTCAGGCCTACCTTGACCAGCTCAATCTCTAGCCGATAGCTCTTTTGGGCTTAAGGAAGGGGCTCAACGAGCCGAAAACTCCTGTAAGCGCCATCGCGGACCACGCGAGGCAGGGCAGGAGGGTCACCATGGCTGGGAAAACCGCCATTGGGCTCGACATCGGCAGTAGCGGTGTTCGCGCAGCAGAGTTGTCGTTTGGCAAAAACGGCATCACCCTCGAAAAGTTTGGTCAAGTGGAGTTGCCTGAAGGCAGTGTCCGTGATGGGGAAGTCATCGACACCGATGCTGTGGCAACAGCGATCAAGCGCCTGTGGGCGCACTCAAAGTTTTCTAGCAAGTCTGTTGTCCTGGGCGTAGCCAATGGCAAGGTGATCGTCCGTCAGGTTGAGCTTCCCTGGATGCCAGCGGCGGACCTGAAGCAGTCGTTGCCGTTCCAAGTTCAAGAGTTCATCCCGATTCCGGTTGATGAAGCGGTGTTGGACTTCCTGTCCGTCGAGGAATTCCACAATGAACAGGGCGCTCCGATGGTGCGTGGTTTGTTGGTCGCGGCTTCGCGTGACATGGTCATGAGTGCAGTCACGGCAGTTCAAGCTGCAGGCCTGACACCATCGACCGTTGACCTGACTCCCTTTGCCCTCTTGCGCTCACTGTCCACGCAAACTCCGTATGGCGTCAATGAAGTCGAAGCCGTCGTTGATGTTGGCGCTCGCGTGACCAACATCGTCATCCACGAGGGTGGCGTACCGCGTTTCGTGCGCATCCTGATCATGGGCGGTGCGGATATCACTGAATCAGTGGCCGAACGCATGGGTCTTCCGATGGAACAGGCCGAAAGCTTGAAGCAGTCCTTGTCCACTGATGCCCATTGGAGCAGCGACAGCGTTGATGAAGCTCTGCTGCACGTGATGGATTCCAGTGGTCAGGCATTTGTTGACGAGGTACGCGGTTCGCTGGACTACTACCTGGCATCAACCGGCTCGGCCCCGATTTCTCAGCTGGTCTTGACCGGCGGCGGTGGCCGATTGGTTGGCCTAGTCAATCGACTTTCCCAAGCCACGCGCATCCCTGTTGTTGTGGGAGCACCTACCTCGTCGCTGGAGTTGGGTGACACCGGTTTGAGTCCTGAACAGTTGCAATTCTTGGAGCCCTTGACTGCCGTTCCAGTTGGTCTCGCGATGGCGGTGGCCTGATGAGCACTTTGACCAAGAGTCGTGAGGAAGATGCGCAGACGGTGTTGATTCCGCGGGTGAACTTGCTTCCCCCAGAAATTGCTGAAGCCACCCGCTTTGACCAGATGAAGCGCATCATGGCCGCCTCCATCATCGGTGTCTTTGTCGTGGTCATTCTTGCTGCAGTGGTTGCCAGCTTCCAAGTCTCCGCAGCCCAAAATGAACTTGCCGATGCGCAAGCCAGCGGAACGAGTTTGCAAAACCAGGTGAGTCAGTTCACCGATGTTCCGAAGGTTTTCGCCGAAGTGCAATCCGCGCAAGCCCAATTGAGCTCAGCTATGGGCAATGAAGTGCGCTGGTCGACCTATTTGGGCGACTTGAGCTTGACCATCCCGCGCAACGTGGGATTGACCTCTATGACGATCCGCCAGGACCCTGGAGCACCGGTCACCAGTGCACTGGGGGCCACCGGAATCGCCACGGTGAGTTTTGAAGGTCAGGCCTCATCGAGTAAGAACATCGCGACCTTCTTGGATTCGTTGGCTAAGCAAAAGGGTTACATCGACCCTTACTTCACCAACGCGACGAAGTCCACCGGTGCGGATGCGAAGAACCTCGTGACCTTTAGCGCCTCGGTGACGGTGACAGATGAAGCCAAGTCGGGCCGGTTCACCCAGAAGGCGAGTAAGTAATGACTAAGTCTCGCCAGTGGACTATTGGAACTGCACTCGTCGCCCTTGTCGTTTTGGTCGTGGGCATGATCCTGTTTGTTCAACCGCGCCGCAGTCAGGCCTCAGCCTTGAAGGACCAAACCGCAACGCAGGAAGCAGCCAACCAGTCCTTGCAGACCAAGATCGCCAACCTGAAAGCTCAACAGCAGGACTTGCCCAAACAACAAGCTGTCTTGAACACCATTCGTGAACAAATTCCTACCACCCCGAATTTGCCTTCGTTGATTCGATCGCTGACCGATTTGGCCAAGTCAACGGGTGTGGAGTTGGTGGCTCTTGCCCCTGCGAATCCGCAACCCCTGGTTGAAGCAAAGAGTTCCGCTACGGGTGGAACGACAGGCACGACCCCATCAAGCGGAACTACGCCTTCGGGCGCCGGAACCGCGTCAAACGTGCAACAGATCCCGATCAAGATCACGGTGATCGGTAGCTACACCGAGTTGACGACCTTCTTGAACCGGTTAGAGACCCTGCAACGGGCCTTGGCGGTGCAAGAAGTCAACGTGTCCTTGGCCAGTGCAGTAGGGGTCACCGGTGGGTCTACCGCGTCCACGGATTTGCAAATGGAGTTGTCCACCTTGGCCTTTATGGCTCCTAAGGCAGCAGCAGCTACTTCACAAGCCCCGACTGGCTCGACCGATAGTGGTCCGGCCGCCGCGACGAATAACCAGTAGGAGTCCACATCATGGTGACGAAAAATGTTGCGCTCGCTGAGCCGGTCGCTGACTTTGCCTCTGGTTACGAAGAACCAGAACGCAGTCGACGCCCGTTGATCATCGCCGCTGTCGGTGCAGTGGTTGTCGCTGCATTAGCTGGCGTGTACTTCCTCTTCTTGGCTCCTTCTTCCTCAGGTGAGGATCTTGGGCTCGTAGTTCCGGCACGGCAACCAGCGGCAAATGCTGCACCTGCCCCTGTGCAAGATGCTGTCGCCGTGGATCCGGGAGTGACCATCGGTCGTAATCCGTTTGCGCCGGTCAAGGCTGGAT
>JAPLBW010000174.1 GCA_026392555.1 Actinomycetota bacterium | reverse complement strand
TCGCGAACCGTGCATCCAGCATTCAAGGTGACAGTCATCGACTTCACCCTCGGATAGCGCCACGTCCGCATGCGAGCATTCGTTCTTAATGGCATAGAGGGCGCCTTGAGTCAGAACAATCGCCACCTCAACGCCATCTACCTGCGCGACTAACGGGAAGTCCTCGTCGAGCTGATCCAGCGTGCACACGACTACGGGACTCATACTCCATGCCCTTCTAGTTCCGCCTCAACGCGAGCCACCAGGCGCGCTTGTAGTTGTTCAATGCCAATGTGCTGCAAGATCTCGTGAAAGAAGCCGCGCACCACAAGTCGGCGTGCTTCCTCAGCGGTAATGCCGCGAGTTTGCAGATAGAACAGCTGCTCGTCATCAAAGCGACCAGTCGCACTGGCGTGACCTGCTCCAGCGACTTCCCCAGTCTCGATCTCTAGGTTCGGCACCGAATCCGCGCGCGCGAAATCGGTCAACACAAGATTGCGGTTGATCTCGTACGTGTCCGTACCCACTGCGGCGGCCCGAATCAATACATCGCCAATCCACACCGAGTGTGACGGCTCCGCTTCGGTTCCTTGCAAAGCGCCCTTGTACGTCACGCGAGACGTGCAATTGGGGACGGCATGGTCGACAAAGAGGCGGTGCTCAAGGTGCTGACCATTGCCGGCGAAGAACAGCCCGAACATTTCGGCCGATCCGCCGGGGGCGTCATAAGCCACGGTCGGAACTAGGCGCACCAAGGAGCCACCCAGCGTGATGATGACCGACTTCACATTGGCATCTCGCCCGACCAAGTGACGCTGATGCCCAAGGTGGACTGTGTCAGCAGCCCAATCCTGCAGCGAAACAATCGTGACGTGAGAGCCATCGCCAGCCTTGACGTCAATGACATCGGAGATGTGCGTCGAACCCGTGCGATCGATCACAATTGTTGCCTGCGCGAAGGGCTTCACATCAATAACCACGTGTGCAAAGGCTGCCGTAGTGGCGTCGTTGCCTACACACTTAATCCACACTGGCTCCTCTAATTGAGCATCAGCCGCAATGGTGACGACAGTGGTGGATTCGGCGCGATTGATGGCCAGAGCTGCTGCTCGATCCGTCGGTGCTCCGAGCAAGACAGCCTTTGCATCTGCCGAATCAACCTGCTGAGTGGTTACGCCTTCGGGTGCTTCAACAGTCAAGGAAATGCCGGCGCCCGTAACGGCCGTGCCATCAACTAAACCGCCTGTGCGTCGCAATGGCGTAAAGCGCCATTGCTCTTCACGGCCAGTGGGTACGACGAAGTCCGCTGGATCAAAGGATCCGACCAGCGAAGAAACGTGATCGTGGGTGGTTTGGGTCACCCCACGGACCCTTCCATTTGAAGTTCAATGAGGCGATTGAGCTCTAAGGCATATTCCATGGGCAATTCACGAGCAATCGGCTCAACAAAACCGCGCACGATAACCGCCATGGCCTCGTCCTCGCCCAGGCCTCGGCTCATCAGGTAGAAGAGCTGGTCTTCGCCCACCTTAGAAACCGTGGCTTCGTGTCCCATCGACGCATCGTCTTCACGAACGTCCACGTAGGGGTAGGTGTCGGATCGCGAGATGTCGTCCACGAGCAACGCATCACACTTCACCGTTGATTTAGAACCGTAGGCACCTTCAAGAACCTGCACCAAACCTCGGTAGGAGGTACGGCCACCGCCTCGGGCCACGGACTTGGACACAATCGTGCTGGAGGTGTGTGGAGCTGCGTGCACCATCTTTGATCCTGCGTCTTGATGCTGGCCTTCACCCGCGAACGCGACCGACAACACTTCACCTTTGGCGTGTGGACCCATCATCCACACGGCTGGGTACTTCATCGTCACCTTGGATCCGATGTTTCCGTCAATCCACTCCATCGTGGCGCCCTCATGGGCGACGGCACGCTTGGTCACCAGGTTGTAGACATTGTTCGACCAGTTTTGAATCGTGGTGTAACGCACGCGAGCGTTCTTCTTCACAATGATTTCCACTACCGCTGAGTGCAGGGAGTCGCTGGAGTAAACCGGGGCTGTGCAGCCCTCGACGTAGTGAATGTAGGATTCCTCATCGGCGATGATCAACGTTCGCTCGAACTGACCCATGTTCTCGGTATTAATGCGGAAGTACGCCTGCAACGGAATATCCACGTGTACGCCCTTGGGCACGTAAATGAACGACCCACCCGACCACACAGAGGTATTCAGCGCGGCGAACTTGTTGTCCCCCACGGGAATGACCGTGCCGAAATATTCCCTAAACAATTCCTCATGCTCACGCAACGCTGTATCGGTGTCGAGGAACAGCACACCTTGGGCTGCAAGGTCCTCGCGAATTTGGTGGTACACCACTTCAGACTCGTACTGCGCGGCAACTCCAGAAACCAGGCGCTGCTTTTCGGCCTCGGGGATGCCTAGGCGGTCGTAGGTGTTCTTAATGTCTTCGGGCAGGTCTTCCCAGCTGTTGGCCTGCTTTTCGGTTGACCGTACGAAGTATTTGATGTTGTCAAAGTCGATACCTGACAGGTCCGATCCCCAGGTTGGCATGGGCTTCTTGCCGAACAACCGCAAACCCTTAAGCCGCATCTCCAGCATCCACTCGGGCTCACTCTTCTTCGCCGAGATATCCCGAACCACTTCTTCGTTAATACCTCGACGAGCGTTGGCGCCAGCAGTGTCTTTGTCGGACCAGCCATATTCGTACGTGCCAAGACCGTCAAGTTCCGGGTGTGCGGTAGTTGTCATGAGGCGCTCCTTGTTGGGACCGGAATTGCTGGGAGGTGAGTGGTGCACACGGGATCGCCGTGCCCGATCGTTGCCAAACGTTGAACGTGCGTACCGAGGAGTTGGGAGAACATTGCGCCCTCCGCGTCACACAACTGCGGGAATTCCGCAGCCGCGTGCCCCACGGGACAGTGATGCTGACAAATTTGTGTACCTTCGCTAGGCGAACCTGCGACATCAACAGTTGCTGCGAAGCCTTCTTGGGTGAGCAACTGTGCAAGCGCGTAGGGGCGTTCTTGGGGTGTGACCTCTTTTAATGCCGCGGCATAGCGTTCCCGCTGATCGCCTAGCCGTGCGTTCGCAAAAGAAACAACAGCATCGGGGCCGACCTCATCACGCAAGAACCGCAACAGCTCAACGGACAACGCTTCATAACCCTTAGGAAGCCATTCACGACCAGCGTCTGTGACTGCGTACACCCGTGCGGGTCGTCCGCGACCTCGTTCAGTGCGCGGACCGTAAGGAGCGTGATCGCCAGCCGTCAGCAAGCCCTTGTCGAGCATGGGATCAAGGTGCCGGCGAACGGCACCTGGCGTCACACCCAGTCGGTCAGCAAGTACGGCAGCGGTGGCTGGACCAACATCGACCAGGCTGCGCACGATGCGTTCTGCGCCTGATTCCATGTCCATCACCTCCGCCTACGAATTAAGTCACCTTGTCCTGACGTAAATCATAGCAGGCTTTATCGCGCGGGGCTCTAGACTGCTTTTGTGCCTACGAGTCCGCCCCTTCTGCGCGTGGCCGACCTCGTCGTGGACTACCCCGGCCTGCGGGCCGTTAACGGAATCAGCTTTGAGCTAGAG
>JAPLBW010000028.1 GCA_026392555.1 Actinomycetota bacterium | reverse complement strand
CGCCACTCTTGAGGACAACAAGCGGGAAGCCATTAGGTCCGCGCAAAAAACGTCCAAATTCATCCGTGGCGAGCAGCGGAACATTGGTGACGTCATAGTCCGTCAACTCAATACCCAACTTGTTGGCAGCTTGGGCTTTGATTTCGCCCCAGTTAGCCAAGTTGTGCGTGATGGCACCGTCCAGGATCTCACCGGTTGCGACAGGAGCGGAGCCAACCGCACAGGTGGCAGCGCTTGACGACGCACCGCCACATCCGTAAGCGCGCAAGAACGCTTGGTGCGAAGGTGCAGAGGTATAGGTCTGGTTTTGGTCAATCCATGGCGTGGTGGTGTTGGTGCCAGCGTTGTTGGAGTCCAGCACCGTGCGGTTGAGCACCATGAAGTTGGTGGGTGCGCCTTCGCGGTACAACGGGTCATCCGGCTTCAGCGGGATAAGGACTACTTCAGCACTCGTCTTACCGACCAAGTCCAAACCGTGGTCAAAGAACTGCCCAAACAGCGTGAACATTCCGCTATACGGGGCCGCAACACCAGCATTAGGAGCGACGTTCTTGATGAAGAGTTGAGTGTCCTGTTTTTGCTTGTCCGTGGTCAGGCCGCTGATGTCAGCACCAGAGGCAGCAACAGCGGCTGGGTTGTACGCCGATTGATCCGAAATCAAGTTGCTGATGACGCGAGGCTGTGGGTCAACCAAGCTGGTCGGGCGCGACGAAGGGTTATAGGTCGAACCCACGGGGCCGAACGAAGTATTGGTGGTGTCGGTCAAGCGCCAGTTTTCCGGCGTATCGCGCGGGAACGGTTGATCTGCCGATCCATAGGTGGACTGACCCGCACTCGAGGTATAACGCACACCATTCCAGGTAGAGAATCCGTTGATCAAGTTGTTGTTGCGGCCATCCGTTTGACGCAGGCCGTTCACGAGGCGAGGGTCCGAGATGTCTGTGGTGAGCAAAGATCCGGGAACGTACGGGTTGCTCCCAGGGACTGCACAGTTTGCCACCGTTAATCCGTTACCGCTCGTACACGTTGCCCGCTTATCAGCTGCCTTATGGGCTTCCGCAATCTTGATTTGATCAAGGATGTATTGCAGATCGGAGACGGTGAGGGTAAAGCCAGGACCAACCGGTGCTGCCTGTGCGGTGCTAGCCCCCAGTGGCACGAGCGTCGCCGTCATGACAGCAGTGACAGCAACAATTCCAACGAAACGTCGGTTTAAACCCATGTCAAGATCCCTCAAAGAGTTAGGAACAGAAAAATATTCTTTCCATCCAAACACAGGGGATTCCGGTCTGCCATCGGTCAGACGTTGATCCAACGTCAACTGAACGACCCATCCGACATTGCGCACAACTGGTGGTCAGGGGCGGGTTCGATCCGCCGACCTACCGCTTTTCAGGCGGCCGCTCTCCCAACTGAGCTACCTGACCGAACAGGTCACCCAAAGGGTGTCCTGGCGACCCCGACCGGGCTCGAACCGGCGACCTCCGCCGTGACAGGGCGGCGCGCTAACCAACTGCGCTACGGGGCCAAACACGGACGAATCCGTGAGGCTTACTACTCCAGCACGAGGGGTGCTGGTCAAACAGGTACTTGCGTACCCCCAACGGGGTTCGAACCCGTGTTACCGCCTTGAAAGGGCGGCGTCCTAGACCACTAGACGATGGGGGCTCACGAAATCCTGTTTGCACAGGTCCGTTGGGAACCCACGAAAGCATACGCGAGGCACCCGCAGGCACCACAGGCTGGTCCGATCAGTGGGTTGATTCCACCGGTTCGCTTGGTGGCGCGGGCTTAGCCGGGAGCTATCTGAAGGCAACGATGGTCAAACTAAAAACCATAACGCCCAAGATCGCCCAACGGCGGGGGTGTCCATCCAGGATTGCTTGTTGTTCAGCCGCCTGACCGTCAGGGCTGGTCATCAGTCGAGCCGCACCGATCCTCGGTGGGTAGCCAAGTGAACCGCGACCAAGCCAGGCTCGCCGTCAACAAAATCAATCGTCACACCATCAATGTCATCCACTGATGAACCAAGGAACTCGGTGACTGAAGCCGCATCGCCACCGATTTCCAAACGCTCAATGCGAGGAAGCTTGCTGCATCACTGAGCCACTGAACAAAGAAGGGCACCTGTGGATCTTCCATCACATCTTTGATTCCCAGTTGCTTCCACGTGAGGTCAACGCCATCGGGCCGGTGACGCATGCCCTCAACGGCAGGACGGCCCAAGCGCTGTTCCATTGGCTCGACATCATCAACAGCCAAGACCCATGCCATCCATCCGCCACCGCGTTCTGCACGATGCTTCACCGCTTGACCAAAAGGTGCGCGGTCTGCGGCTGGGTGATCCAGCGTTGCTACTACTTCGAGGTACGAACCGCCGGCCAATGGCAAAACAAAGTTGCGCGTCCCAAACCGAGGGTGGCGACCGCCATCGCGAAAGATCCCACCTGCGCTTGCACCAAGGCGTTGAACCTCGTCAGCGAGATGAGAAGCAGGGACCGCATAAGAGACATGATCTAGACGCATAACGACATCTTGGCGGATTGCTCTGGGACGCTGATCACCAAGGTCATAAACCAGCCCCCTAGGCTTAGGGCACTCCGATTTCGGAGGCGGGCTGTTAGCTCAATTGGTAGAGCAACGGACTTTTAATCCGTGGGTTCCGGGTTCAAGCCCCGGGCGGCCCACCACGTGATGTTGGCTGGAGCCTGCCTCCAGTTACAGGGCAGATCCGGTCGCTGCTCGCTGCAATCGATCGCGCACTGCCACACCAATTCCTTCGGCCGGTGGCAAAACCGCGACTACCGCGACTAATCCGAGTTGGTCTGCCCTGCGAAGGGCCGCATAGAGATCTTGTGCGTACTCGTCAACAGTGCCGGGCGCCACGAGGCGGTGGATTGCACGGTCCGTGGAGGGCTCAAAGGTCACCATGGAGAGCAGGCCCACTTCACCGGCTGGGGCCGCGTTAATCACTGCATCGGCTTCCGCTTCTTCAGCCAACAACACTCGCGCGGTCGGCGCGTAGTGAGCGGCCAAGGTCCCCGGCGCGCGAATATCTCGCTCCAAGTCACTCACCGTTTGATTCGAAAGCTGGACCACCTGCGCAATATCAGCATTGGTCACTCCACCGGGGCGCAAAACAATCGGCTCTGCTCCGGTGCAGTCAATGATGGTGGATTCCACGCCGATCGCGCACTCGCCACCATCAAGGATTAAGTCAGAGGCCGTCAACACATCGCCCAATTCCTCTACAACATGGTGCGCAGTTGTGGGGCTCACGCGACCGAATCGGTTCGCCGAAGGCGCTGCAACTCCCGAGCCCAACTGTTCGATGACAGCACGCGCGACCGGATGCGACGGACTACGCAGGGCAATCGTGGGTGCCCCACCGGCTGCGATTTCGCCAATACCTGGGCGACGGGACAACACCAAGGTCAGGGGACCAGGCCAAAATCTTTGGGCCAACTCACGCGCATACGACGGCACATCGACAGCCCACACATCAAGATCATCCACACCGAGCACATGAACGATCACCGGGTGATCAGCAGGGCGACCCTTGACTTGGAAAATCCGGGCAACCGCAAGTTCCGACGTGGCATCTGCGCCCAGGCCGTACACCGTCTCTGTGGGTAGAACGACCAGCCCGCCGCGTTGAAGCACCGCTACCGCAGCATCGATCCCGGCTTGGTCAGCTAGTTGGATCTGGGCGTGGGGAGCGGTCACCTCCACATCTTCTCGCACCCACAGACCACAGGCGTGATCTGGGCTGGCCAATCCGTTGCCGGAATGTAATCCAAACCGCTTGTCGTGCCTGTTTCCGTTTGGAAAGGTTACTGGTTAACAGATCTCTTGATAGGGGAACCGCGTGCGCCGCCGCCTCACGATCGTGCTCTTGGGCATCATCGCGATCCTCGCCGTGCCTGCGCTCTCTGGTGCGGCTCCCATCCCAGGAACGATTATCACGTCAACGGGCTTCTTCCGATTTTGTGCCGAGGGGCAGATCGGCATCGCCAATATCGATACATCGAAATTGGTGGAAAACGGTGGTAACTTCACCATCACCGGAACGGTGTACAAGGACGAATCTGACTTTGTTTTCTCCAAATCTGCTGTCGTTACGTCAGCAAAAAAGATTTCCACGACCCAGTACGTGCAATACGAAAACAATGATCTAACCAAGCCCAAGTTGATCCGCTGCAAGATGCGCACCGGAGAGAGCTTGAACAAGGGCAATTGGCCCGCCGGAACCACCTTCGGTAACGGTCGGTTCGTTGTTGAACCAGCATGGGGATTTGGTAGCGCCGGCGACGGACTCAGCACTTCTCCCGCCACCGACGGCACCTGCCAAACGATCAACCAAAACACCATTAACAGCGTGTGGGGATCGCTCACCAACACGGAAAAGAACGCCGCTCCTTATAACCCCACCGCATCCAATCTGCCCAGCGCCAGTGCCAACACCTTGGTGACCGTCGCCGACACCGTCGTAGGTGTAGGCCCGTCGTGGACTCCCCCAGTGGCTGCTATCACCACCAATGGCGCGATTGCGGAAATCGGCTCCCGTGCGCTGGTTGCCACTAGCAATTCATCGCTCGCCCCCTACTTTGAGGGCGCGCACTACTGCACCCTGGTGGCCCCTGAATTTCTCAGGCGAGTGCTCCTAGGGGAGGTGAGCCCGAGCTGATGAAGCGCTGCGTATCTCGCCGAATCGCCGTTGTCATGGTGGGGCTCCTTGCAACCACTGGTCTCAGCATTAGTTCTGCACAGCAGGCCCAGGCTGCCACCATTTCCGTGCCGTTCGTCTGCGCTTTTAACGCACCATCACTGGCTGCTTCTTACGACCTGGGCATTACCAATTATTCAGTCACCATGACCGCGCCGGCAGTATCCGATGCAGGTTCGACGATCTCGGTGACCTACGACTTCCCCAGCGTGAATGCCAGTTTGCCGTTTGCGATCACCGGTGCACAAGTTCGTGCCGAACCCACCATTGACATTCGCAAACAAAGTGGCTCAGCCCTCTTCAACGCGACCGGCACCGGAGCCACTGGTTCCTCCACAACGATCTCCATCGGCGGCTCGGTCAGCGCACCCATGCCGGTAACCATCAACGTGCCGACGGCAACGGGAACTGGAGCGCCCACCACATTTGTTGCTGGTGACAAGCTCGAATTTGTACCCGCGTTGTTTAAGTACACCTTTGTGGCCGCAGATGACGCCAACTTGGTGGGAGCGCAAGTCGCCTGCACCCCACAAACATCGACCGCTTACGGAGCACGCACCACGATTGCCGGTGTCGTGCCCGCGTCCCCCAGCAGCAACTGCATCGCACAGACGGGTGACACCACCGGTGGGGCCGGGTGCACTACCGATCAAATCGTTCGATTGAGCGTGCTCCAGGGTCAACTCACTCAGCGCACCTACACCAACACCACGTCAACCAGTGGGTCAGCGGATGGATCGGGAACCACCACACCGGTGCTGGGGACATCAAACGCAAATAACAATGCGACCACCGTCAATCTGGGAACCATCACCTCGCCGCTCGCTCCCGCGCCAATCAGCGGGACACTCAACGACATCACCATTTCTGACACACGTGGTGGAAGCTACGGCTGGTCACTCACGGCTAGCTTGACTAACTTCACGAGCGCAACCGGGAAGTCCATGGCTAAATCCACCTTGGCCGCAACGCCTGGTTGTGTCGCGGCCAGCAGCGGCACCGCCTGGGATTACTCCGCGCCGAGCAAGACCGTGATTTCCGGTTTTGATTCCAGCTTGATCGCCCCTGGTCAATCGGCCGGAAGCAGCGCCCAGAGCTTCTCGGGCACGGTAAGTCTGTGCACGAAGAACACCGATGAAAACCTCACCACCGGAACGACTGGCGGGGTGTACAACGTCACCTCGGCCCTGACTTTGACCGTTCCGGCCTTCCAGTCGGCCGACCGCTACACCGCCATCATGACCATCACGTTGGCATAACCTCCCGCCAACGATTTACTCGCGTACTATCCATCGCATGGTTATTGTCATCTCGCACGCGTGGACTATCGACGCCGAGGAACACGCGGACGCGTACATCACTTTCTCTGAAGGCTTCGCGCAATTCTTTGACGACCACCCTGGCTTTATTCGTCGAGTGCTCGTACGCGGCCAAGAAGATCGCACCCACTTTATGAACATGCGCTTTTTCGACAAGGTTGACTCTTACCTTGAATGCACCCAGCGCGAAGGGTACGTGGCTTACACCGAAAAGATGTACGAACACATGAAGCCCTACGAGTCCTACCCTCGGGAATTCGTTGACGTGGTACTTGACACTGGGCCCAGCAACGACGTTGTGGATGCGCTGACCTAAATGGCGACTTTCGTCTTAGTCCATGGCGCTTTTCGTGGTGGATGGGCGTGGGATCAGTTGGTGCCTTTCCTGACATCGGCCGGCCACACCGTCATTGCCCCGACATTGACCGGATGCGAACCCCACTCAGACCGCGTCGGTTCCGCAATTGGGCTCGGCGAGTGGGTTGCTGACGTGGTCTCCGCCATTGACTCACAGGACGAAGCAGTGGTCTTGGTTGCCCACAGTCAGGCCGGCTTGGTGTGCCGATGCGTGCTCGAAGTACGTGCTAACAACATTGCACGCGTTGTTTACCTTGATGCGGCTGTGCCGCGCAACGGGGAGCGAGGTGTGGACCTCAATCCTCCTGGTTCACCGGCGCCACCGGACAATCTGGACCCAGCGATGAGCATCCCAGCTCGACCCGTGGGCACCGAACAAGGTTTCCTCGATGCATCCCTCGTCGACTTTGTGAACGCCCGCCTTGTCCCCACTCCACTTGGTCCGTCACTCGAACCCGTCGCGTTGGAAAATCCCGCCGCCAGTGACGTGCCCACCCGCTACGTATTTTTCTCTGACACTCCCGCAACATTTCCTTGTCAACTCACGCGGATTCGACTGGACGAAAGTGGTCACCCTTACGAGGTAATGGTTGGACCGCATGACAGTCCGCTAACCAACGCAACGAAAGTTGCTGAATTGCTGCTGCAGAGCGTCTAGCTCGCTACTGCGTGGGTGGTTGCAGCAACGCCCGCAGTGCTTCCACGCCCGCAGGAGCCGGTATGGAAGGTGCGGGAACAGCACTTGGTGCTACGCCAGGTGCCGCTGGCATTGAAGGCAACGGCGCTGGAGGGGGTGTGGCAGAAGCTGGCTGAATGGCTCGGTAACCAGGTGGCGGCGGCGGAGCCGGAGTGTCAACCACGGGTCGAGCCACTGCAGCGGCCAATGCAACAGGGGCACCAGCCATGGCAGGCGTGGGATCAAACGCACTCACACCAAAGCCTGGAGCGCCCGAGGCAACCGGAAGTTGCTCAATGAGTGGGTCTTCACTCAATGGCTTCTCCGCTGGGCGGCGCTTGTACAGACCCAAGAGCGGAATCTGGAGCAATAGCCACGCAATCAAAATCAAGAGCCACGGGTAACTAGACGTCGCGACAGAAAAACTGAGAACTCCCGCGTTCACGTTTTGCTGATCAACAGTGATCAAATCCAAACCGATGAACTCGCCCTTCACTCGGTACTGGCCAAACGCCGGCGGGCCGAGCGTGACGCTTTGGCGATACTCCACCGTCTGGCCAGGCGTGATTGTTCCTAACGTCGGCTGTTGACCGCTGGGGCTGGTGAGCGGGGTAGCGGGATTCTCACCTCGGCCCACTGTCAGGTTCAGCGCAGGATTAATCAAGTTCGACGAGCCAGTATTTGTTACAGAAATAACAAGTTCACGCTTTGCTGCTCCGCCGAGGTAAGCGGCGAATGGGCCACTGCCAGTAAGGCGTGCCGATACATCGACCGAACGGCGGTTAACAATCTGCGACGGGGTTGCTGTTGGTGCACCAGTGATGGTGAACGGAACGTCCACGGTGTTCGTATCCGCAAGCGACGCAAGGTGAACAACGCAAGGACACGGCGACGGAGGCAAGGCTGGTAACGCAACCTGCACGGCAATCTCACCATTTGCATTTGCCGTGGTCTGGCCTTGACCAGTGGGTTCGCAATCAGCCGAACCATTCAGATAGTTATTGCCGCACACCGCGACCGTGATCAACGAGCCTGCGGGCCAACCCGAGCCCGTCACAATGACCGAATCGCCGACCTTGGCGATAGGTGGGGCGGCGTTGGCTGTGCGACCGGTCGGAGCTGCTGGCGCAGCGAACGGATTCGCTGGATCAACAACTGTTCCCACCGTGGTGCCGGAGCCGGGAATCGGATCAGCGGCCTGGGCCACCGTGGACAGCCCAGCCAGCATCAAGGCAACGAGCCCGACGGCCAGCGATCCTGCTACTGCTTTGGTGCGACCTCTCACAGTAAGTCTCCTGTTGGTGACAAAGGACCCGCATCAGCGGCCATCTGGCTCACCAAGTTTGATTCACGTCGTGACCACAAGACCGCCACCACAATGCCCACGATGATTAAGAGCAACAAAAACAAGAAGACCCATGAAACAGCAAGCGCAGTAGCCGATCCCGACGTATCCACCTTGCCCTCCGAGGCGATCAAGCGCACATTTGCTGTCACTTGATTGAGCACCGGCATCTTGGTGAAACTCTCCGTCAATACAACCGTCGATCCAGGCAAGATTTCCGGAATCGGACCCCGCCCGGTGTTGCGCAATGTCCGGCCGAAGAGGCCGTCCAGCGTGATGATGCGATCCGCAGTGAGTCGCACGTTGCCGCTATTACGCACCGAATAGGTGACCGTGGCACCACCTTGCTGGCCAATGAAAGGCAGGCGGGCAGGGCGCACCTTCAGGTCAACCTTGGTGATGGATAGAGCAGGCGTCAAGGGACCAGCAATACGCACATAGGTGCGCACACCTAACGCTCGTTGGATTTGAATCTGACTGTTGTCTCCGCTGGGGGCCGGAGCAGGTTCAATCGTGACCACACCGCCGGCATGGTCACCGGGAGTCACACCCTTAGGCACCGTGAGGGTAAACGGAACACTCACGCTTCCACCAGCGGGAACTTCAACGCGCGTTTTATCCAACGTGATCCAGGAACCGACGTCAGTGTTCTTATCGCCTCGCTTGCGTAGCGCAAAGCCGGCGCCACTTTCAACGTTGAACGCATCAGCTGGATAGAGATCGAGTACCTGCGCGACCTGGCCAGCATTTTTTACGGTTACGGAATCTTTGACCGTGGCACCAGGTGAGAGTTCGAGAAAGAAGTATTGGCGAGCGGTGAATGTGCCTTGCTTCGTGGGAGCTGCAGACCATGCCCCGTTGTCGGCGGCTTGTGCGGTGTTCGCCATCGGCAGCAAGCCTGCTGTGACAAACGCAACTGCAGCAATTGAAGACGTCAATCGCAAGACTGAACCACGCGTCACGCTATGTATCCATTCGACGGCTCGTCAGGAACGAGGTGGGTAAGGCAATTGTCGCGTTCTTGCCCGCCACACCACATGAGGGGAAGAAACACTGCAATCTGAAGCATCCGGCAATGCCTAACGTTCCGGAGTGTGAACAATAGATTCAGGCATCGTTCAGCGTCAACCCATCTGCCGTTTACCTTCCACTTGCCAAGGATTGTGCGAAATCGGTGTCGTCCAACCTCGTTGACGCGGGCGCCTGCCGGACTTAGTGTAATAAATCCAGATCAACTAGCACCTGGATCAGCCGTTTTAAGGACGAGGCGCGTTCCTAGGCTCGGCCACTTCCCTACTGCCCCACAAAGGACGCTCACCCCTATGTCTCCGGCACCCTCATTCGTGACTTCTCGCAGCAATCGGACTCGAACGATCACTTGGCTTGCCGCGCTCGCGCTCCTAGCCACGCTCGCGGCTGGGTGTGGCTCGAAGGCTGACACTGCCTCCGGATCAGGAAGCTCGGGATCGGGCGCGGCCGCAGGTGCAGATGATGAGTCCCCTGGTGTAACCGCGGACTCGATCAAAATCGGCTACATCGTCCCTGACTTGGGCAACCTCCAAGAATCCTTAGGCTTCAAGACCGCGAACTACGGTGGCGCCGATGGAGTAATCAAGCAAATTCAAGCCTCCGTTAATGCAGTCAATGCCAACGGTGGCCTCAATGGACGCAAGATCGTCCCCATCATTAAGAAGTACGGCGGCGGTCTTGACAACCCCGAATACGCTGAATCGTTTTGCAACGCTTTCACCCAGGATGATCAGGTTTTCGCTGTTGTCCTTGAAGGACAGTTCCAAAATAACGCGCGCCCGTGCTATTTCGCACGCAAGACGATCATGTTGGATGAGTCCCTTTTCGCCCAAGATCAAAAGGAATTCGAGAAGTTTTCCCCCTACCTATGGTCGCCTAGCTGGCCGGAATACGGTGGGTACCTCCGTACCGAATTGGCTGCGTTGAAGGACCAGGGGTGGTTCAACGGCACAGCGGGCGTTGCCGTTGTCGGGGTGGACAATGAAATTGCTCGGCGCGACATCACCGAGATCGTGCAGCCCTTCTTCGCTGCCAACGGCATCACCAAGTCTGAAACCTTCTTTGTTGATACCGCCAATATCGGAACCCTCGGCGCTGGTTCATCCGCCGCGCTCACTGGAGCAGCTAACTCCGGCCTAGACCGCATCATCGTCGTTGGTGGTGCGCGGATCTTGCCCATCATGTTGTCCAGCCAAGAAGCCACTACGTCGAAGGCAAAGTTTGCGATTTCCTCCTACGACAGTCCGCTGTTCTTGCAAGACAACCCGGCGACCATCGTCGACACTGCACTGGCGGGCATGATCGGCTTTGGCGTCTTGCCTGCTGGTGACATCCGCCTAGATCCAGCCATTCCGTTCCCAGACCCGGCCACCCCCAATCAGGGGCTCTGCAAGCAAATCATCGATTCAGCCGGAGCTACCCCGCCCGACGGTGTGCGCCCCAATTACAAGGAAGGCTTGCAGTACTGCGATGCCAACTTGTTCCTCAAGGCCGTCATCGACAAAGCCCCGAAGAACCTCACGGCTAACGCCTTCCGCGATGCGGCATGGCAGGTCGGAAGCGGATACAGTTCTGCTGTTACGTTCGGCGGGTCAATCGGTAACGGGCAGTACGCGGCTAGCAACACTGGTCGAGTCCTTGTTTACGAATCAACGACCTGCCTAAACCCCGTATCCGGCAAGCCCGGGTGCTTCTTATACCGAGGTGGGAATGTCCCGTTCGCTACCAACTAGCCCAACAGATGTTGGGGTAGAAGAAATCCCAACCCTGCAAGCATCGGTACGTGACGCGGCCCGGACTGCCGTAGGTATCAGCGGGGACATCACGATCCCCAAGTGGAAAGTTGCCGTTCCTACCGCCGCCCGACGACGGGTCCTGGGACTTTCTCTCATCAATGCTTCCGTCGCGCTCCCCTTAACGACCCTGCTCTTACTTTCCCCCGAAATCGCGCGCGACAACAACTGGACCACCACAACGGTGGGCGGAACGGTCATCGCTGCGGCCATCTTGGCCGGACTTGTCGGTGCTCCACTCAGCGACCGCGTTCCCTTCAATCGTCGTACGGCCGCCTCGGTGATTTTCGCCGTGAACTCAGCCGTATTTGCGCTATTAATGAACCTCATCCCAGCGTTTGGCTGGTTCCTGCTCGTAGCGCTGGCTCGCGGCGTTTTATTTGGGCTGGGCGCTCCTATTTGGCGCACACTGGCCTTCGACTCGACCGTGCCGGAAGCTCGTGCCCGAGCGATAGCCCGCACACACATGGGCACCCTGATCGGGAGCGCATTAGGTGGTGCGTGTGCTTGGATCGCGATTGCTGGCATCGATATTGGCGCTGGCCAGGCACTGCTCCTCTCTGGGATCTTGGCCGTCGTCCTGTCCTTGGGCTCGTTGCTCCTGACCGAGACAAAGGTAGGCGGAGCAGAACCAGATCGTCTTCGCCGCGCTATGGGTCAAGTTGATGATCCCGTCGCCGGCTTGCGCCCCTCGTGGTCCGAATCCACGCTGCGCGTGCGATCAATCCCGACCGTGAAATTTGCCCTCACCTCTTACGTGGCCGTTGGCTGGTGCGCGGGAGCCGCTTTGATCGTCCCCGTCATTCGTCTTGCGCAAGCCCGCGAACTCAAAGAGGGCACAGCGGCGCTCGTCATCACTATCGCCAGCGCTGTTGCTTTCCTTACTCTCTACCTCGTAGCGCGTGGCTTAGAAAAATCTGTCCGCCGCTCACCTGAGGCGCTAGCAGCGGTCATCCCCCTTGGTCTGATTATCGGATTTGCCGGACTGTTACTGATCGGACTCGTACGCCCGGTCATCTCCCCGCAACTTGCCTTGGCAACGATCGGTGGATTCCTCGCCTGGGTTGCTCTCGACATCACGATGCTCTCGGTTATTCAGCCCGAAGACCGGCCCACGGCAGTGGGAATATCTCTGTTTTCAGTAATTGGCGGTTCGCTCGTTGCGCTTCTGGTGATCAGCGCAGTGAGTTCGCTCATCGGTGGCAGCGCTGCCTACGGAGTCGCCTTCGCGGTCGCAAGTTTGCCCATGATTTTGTTTTGGCGTCGGTCGAAGAAACTTATTCGTGCAGTGGGGCCTGACCTTGATGCTCGTCTTGGAGTCGACGATGAAACCCAAGACTTTGATGAAGCCGTAGCTGAATCCGGAGCAGTTCCCATACTTTCGGCGCGCAACATTGATTTCGCATATGGATCCGTCCAGGTTCTCTTTGATGTATCCATGCGGGTTAATGAAGGCGAAATGGTTGCGCTCCTTGGCCCTAACGGAGTGGGTAAGACCACCTTGCTTCGCGTACTTTCCGGATTGGAATCACCACAAGCTGGAGTCATTCGCATCGGCGGTGAAAACGTCACGGACATTAACGCCAGCAAGCGCGTAGCCCTGGGCTTGTCCCAAATTGTGGGTGGCAACGCCGTGTTCGGCTCGATGACGGTCTATGAAAACCTCATGATGTACGGCTTTAGTTTGGGGCGCGACAGAGCCAGCATTAAACAAGGCATCGACGACGCCTTCCAAGTTTTTCCCAAGATTGCCGACCGTCGCAATCAGTTGGGCTCGACCCTCAGTGGTGGCGAGCAACAGATGCTCGGTCTGTCCAAGGCCCTCATCACCAAGCCAAAGATCTTGGTTGTTGATGAATTTTCCCTCGGGCTGGCCCCCATTGTGGTTAGCGAGCTTTTGGGAATGGTGCGCCAACTCAACGAACGCGGCACTGCCATCTTGGTTGTTGAGCAATCGGTCAACGTTGCCCTGAATTTGGTAGACCGCTGTTACTTCATGGAAAAGGGCGAGATCGTCTACGAAGGAAACGCAAAGGACCTCCTCGCCCAGCCAGAACTCGTTCAAGCCTTGAGCCTGGGTGGCCATCCAACTAACGCCGACGCCAATCCCGTTACCCTTGATAAGTCTGGGAGCCCCGCATGAACCTCGGTGGATTCGACCTTTCGTTCCCCAACATTTTGAGTGGACTCTTCACGGGGTTCCTCTACGGGCTCTTGTCTATCGGACTCGTCCTGGTCTACCGCGCTAGCCGGTTCATCAACTTCGCCCACGTGGCTATCGGAATTTTCGCCGCTTCCATCTTCGGTGCCATCGTTGCTAAACAGGGACTGCCCTACTGGCTGATGTTCCCGGTCGGCATCTTGGCCGGAGCACTCATCGCCGCCGGTGTCGAATGGGGATTTGTGCGTCGAATTTCAGACGCCCCCCGCGTGCTTGGAACCGTTGTCACCCTCGGTCTAGCCCAATTCCTGATCATTTTTGGCTTGGTGGTTAACCAAAGCAACGCATCCGGTCGCTTGTTCCTCATGGCCTCAAGCTGGGCGCGACGACCATCCAACCCTCTTTTGTCGCCATCGTTTTGCTCGCCCCACTCGTTCTGCTCGCGCTGTCACTGTTCCTTCGCCGCTCGCGTTACGGACTAGCAATTCGAGCCGCTGCCGACAACCCCGATGCCGCTTCCTTGGCTGGAGTGTCGGCAAGCCGCATGGTCACCTTGTCCTGGGGAATCGCTGGCGCTATCGCCGCGTTCTCTGTGATCTTGGTGTACCCAACGATTAACTTGCCGGACAAGGACTTCCTCGGTCCATCGCTTCTGGTCTTGCCGCTTGCCGGTGCCGTCCTTGGCCGCTTCCAAAGTTTGCCGATCGCCTTCTTCTCGTCCGTCGGGATCGGAGTCGCGGCCCAGGTCTTGGCAAGCAATCAAAACTTGCCTGGGCTGCCGCAACTTGCCTTGGTCATCGTGGTCTTTGCTGGCTTGCTCCTCCAGCCCAAACTTTCTTCGCGTCGTGACGAAGACCGCGGTGAGTGGAACAAGTTGTATCCACCCCAGTTGCCCACCCAAATTCGTCGACTCTTCACCGTTCGCCTGATTACTCCCCTCATCTCGGTCATCGCTTTGGCTTTCGCGGTGTACATCGGCCTGACCGTAACCAATAAGACGGCCACGATTTTGACGTTCGCCGTTGGCTTCACCATCGTGGGCCTGTCCGTAGGCGTGCTAACCGGAGTTGCTGGCCAACTCTCCTTGGGTCAATTCGCCTTTGCCGCCATCGCGGGCACCGTTGCCGTCAAGGTCTCCGCCGCAACCGGACAATTCTTCCTTGGGCTTCTGGCTGGCGTAGTTGTTGGCGCCATCGTCTCGGTGTTGGTCGGAATTCCCGCCCTTCGACTGCGCGGGCTTGCCCTAGCTGTGAGCACCCTAGCCTTCTCGTTTGCCACCTCATCGTGGTTGCTGCGCCAAGAAATTCTCATCGGCCCCACCGCTTCCGGAATTCGCGTTGATCCGTTGCAAATTTCAGGTCTCAATATCAACTTCAGTTTGCCAAAGAACTACTACCTATTCTCTTTGGTGTTCCTCGTGATTGCTTTCTTGATCGCGGCCAACATCCGTCGTACCGGTTTGGGTCGAGTCCTTCGTGCACTGCGTGACAATGAAGACGCAGCGAGAGCATTCACGATCGCTGCGCCGTACCGCAAACTTCAAACCTTTGGTATCGCTGGTGCAATTGCTGGACTTGGCGGCGTCGTCATCGCTAACTCGGTCACGACCCTGACGCCTGATTTCTTCAAGGGTGCCTTCAGCGTTGATGTGGTTTCACAAAGCGTGCTCGGAGGTTTAGGCGTCCTTCCCGGACCGGTGATCGGTGCGCTCTACAGCCGCGTCCCACAATTAGTGACACTGAATGAATTCATCCCACCATTGTTAATCCTGCTCTCCGTCATCATCATCGTTCTCATCCCTCGCGGCCTAGGTGGATTGCTTGTCCGCGTGCGCAATTCCGCGGCCTTTGGCCTGGCGCGGTTGCAAGGTGTTGATCCACAAGCCGCCATTCGCTTCGACGAAGGTGAAGTCGATGGCGAGGACCGTCGCATTGCTGTGATTGATGTGACGCCCCTGAAGCAAAACGTTGGCCGTGATCCGTTCGTCGGAATCGATCCACAGGCGTTGCCCCCGATTCTTCAAGTCACCGGGGCATCACGTTCATTCGGCGGCATCAAGGCCGTTACGGGCGTGGACTTGGCCGTCCAGCCTGGTGAGATTTTGGGAATCATCGGGCCGAATGGCGCCGGCAAGACCACCTTGTTTGAAATTATTGCCGGCTTCACCGCGCCCGACAGCGGCTCCATCGTGTTCAACGGTCGCGACATCACCAAGCTCTCTCCAGAGGCTCGGGCCAAACTCGGTCTCGTGCGCTCGTTCCAGGCTGCTCGGTTGTACCCAACGATAAGCGTTCTGGAAACCGTGATGGTCGCCATGGAGCGCACTGCTCCCACCGGAGTGACTAGCTCGCTCTTGGGCTTGCCCATGGCTGATCGCGCCAAGAAGGCACGCGCCATGCAGTACCTCGAAGTGATGGGGCTTGATTATTTGCAAGCCAAGCCCGTGGGTGAGCTGTCCACCGGAACTCGTCGCATGGTGGAAATCACCTGCATGCTGGCGCTGGATCCGCAAGTTCTCTTGCTGGACGAACCTGCCGGTGGAATTGCGCAATCTGAGGGCGAGAGTTTGGTTCAACTCCTGACCGGAGTCAACCGCGATCTGGGAACCACCCTGGTGGTGGTTGAACACGACCTACCCCTGCTCTTCCGTCTGGCGCAGCGAGTGGTCGCCATGGAGCTTGGAGCGGTCATCGCCGAGGGTTCACCCGAAGCTGTGCGCAATCACCCAGACGTCGTACGTTCGTACTTAGGCGCCGATATGACTGCAGTTGAAAGATCAGGCCCATTTACCGCCACCGTGTCGTAATGTAAGCGGAGGAGGTACGCCGTGCACTTGTCACGTTTCATCATCGCTCGATCACTGATCGCTCTGTTGGCCTGCGCTGCCCTTGTTGCGGGATGTAGCAGTTCCAACAACAACAGCAGCAGCGGTGCCGCTGGCAGTGGCGGCGACGCGAGTGCCGCTGGCGGTCCTGCGGACCAACCATCGCCTGGTGTTTCGGCTGACACGGTCAATGTTGGATATCTGGTCGTTGATATCGGCGAAGTCGCCAAGAATTTGGGCTTTAAAAATGTCGAAGACGGCGGCTTTGATGTCACCACCAAAGGTATCCAGGCGGTTGTCAACTACGTGAATACCAATGGTGGGGCTGGCGGGCGCAAGATCAACCCGATTATCAAGCCCTACATGGGACAACTCGACAGCCCCGAATATGCGGAAGCTCAGTGCCGAGCCTTCACTCAGGACGCGGAAATCTTTGCCATCGCTATGGACGGCCAATTCCAAAACAATGCTCGTCCGTGCTACCAATCTGCGCGAGCGATCATGTTGGACCAGACGTATGTCCCGCTTGATCAGCAGGAGTACCAGACCTATAGCCCCTACCTGTGGTCCACGTCGCTGCCGCCCTTCGACTCCTACGTCAAGACGCTCCTGCCGAATCTGAAGGCAGCCGGCTGGTTTGATGGCGCACAAGGTGTGGCCGTCATTGCCCCCGATGCGGCGGTCTCACGACGAGCCATCGATACGATCGTGACCCCTTATCTGCAGAGCATCGGCGTGACAAAGTCGGCAAATTTCTTTATTGACGTCTCCAACATTGGCTCCCTCGGTGCCACCTCCTCGGCGGCCCTCGCCGGTGCAAAAAACCAGGGCTTGGACCGGGTGATTGCTCTTGGTGGCGAACGGATCGAGGCAGTGGCGTTGTCCTCGACTGAAGCCGAGGAACTAACAGCGAAGTACACCATGTCCTCATACGACAACCCCGCATTCTTTGTCGACAACCCCGAAACCATCGTTGGGAAAAGTCGCATCGGAATGATCGGGCTTGGATTCTCTCCCTCATCAGATAACCGGAGCGACTCCTCGACCCTGCCATTCCCGGATCCCGCTCGACCGAATGAAGGTGTGTGCAAGCAAATTGTTGATGCGGCTGGCGCTAACCCGCCTGAAGGAAACCGTGAAAACTACCGCATCATTTTGCAGTTCTGCGATGCCACCCTCTTGCTCAAGGCGGCCCTCGATAAGGCCCCCAAGAACGTGACTCCCAATGCATTCAAAGACGCCATGTGGTCGTTGGGAACTAGCTACAGTTCGGCTGTTGCTTACGGGTCTAACTGGACGCAAGGTCAATACGCCGGTGCGACGACACTACGTCAGATCACGTGGGACGACACATGCACACTGAAGGACCGCACAACAAAGGGGTGCTACCGGGTCGCACCCGTTGACACCCCTTTGTTGACTAACTAAGAGCGGTTAGAAGTCCTCAAACATGCGGCCAAAGCCGTAGAGCTTGTCGTTGATGCCATTCTCACGCAGGGCCATCCACCACGTCGCAGCATTAATAGCCACAACAGGCTTGTGGAACCAGCGCTCGGCCTCAGCGGCTAGGCGGACCATGGACAAGTTCGTGCCCACCTGGACGATGGCTTCGGCGCCGCTCTCATTGAGTTCAATGAGGGCATCGCGAAGTTCGTCTTCCGTGGTGTGCGCAATAGAAACCGCGGTTGGACGCTTGAGGCCGATCAACTTCTTGACCTCGAAGCCAATCTCCTCAAAGTAATTGATGACCTCTCGGTCACCGTTCTCTTGATACGGCGTGACAACAGAGATGGACTTGACGTTGTAACTGTTGAGGACCTTTTGACACCCTTCCGCACCGGTGGCGACATCAAGCCCGCCCGAACGTTCTTTGACGCGTGCCTTGAAGTAGTCATTGCCCGCAACACCACCCCAGAAGGTCTCGGCCGACATGCCCATGACCATGTAATCAACTTCGGCCGTGCGGACCAGATCAATGGCGTAGTCCAAGGACTCATCGAGCTGTACGCGCAACTTCTCCATCTGCGCTTCAGTTGACAGGTCTTGGTCATAAATGTAAATGCGACTAAACAGTGGCGTAACGCCGGGAACACCCATGCGATTGAAGTCCGGCTCGACGATGGAGTTCGTACTCGGTGCCAAGACACCAAACTTCTTGCGGAAAGCGAGTTGATCACCCATGTGTGTTCTCCCTAGACGATGGTGTTCGTGGACTGGCGTTGGAAACGTGTAAATAGTCGATAGCAGGAATAAAGGAACAGCCCTTGTGTGGCGGTATTAATCCCTTGCGCCAACCACTGAACATTTACATCAGAAACATTCCCTTTAGAGCTGATCGGCGGTAGGGCCAAAGTACCCAAGGCGTAGAGGGCAAAGAGTCCCGTTGTCACAAAATCACGTTGGCGAGCGGCAAGGATGCCGGCCGAAACGGCCAGGGCCGTGGCCCAGAGCCCACCTACTGCAAACAGGATCGTCCGCTCACCCACGGCAACCGCAGCCACGACGCCGAGCGCTAACAGCACGCTGGCCGGCCAGAAGGCCACCTTGCGGCCCTTGAGCGTGCAGATCACACCCCAAGTCAAGATCGCAAACCCTGGGGCCAGCGCAGCGACAAAGGGAATCTGGAATTGTGAATAGGGGACATCGAAATCCGGCGCGCAAATGGGTACTGCAGCAACGTTGGCCAGGATCTTTCGCACCGGTCCGGCCAAGAACGAACACACGACCAAAAGCACAGCGGCGATGCGCATGGCTAGGGCAACAGCTGGCGACCCATCAAAATCGTTGAGCACGCGCTTGGATAGGTACCAATAACCCACACCTGCGAGAACAATCGGCACGATATCTTCGGCCGCTAAGCCCAACGGATAGGTAACGCAGTCAGTCAAGGCCACTACGAGGCGTCCTGCTGATCCATGGTCTTGCGGGGGTCAATCTGGTCAAAGATGTTGCGCTTCTTGAACCCGGCTGTCGCGAAGCGGCCACCAGCTTTTGCGGGAGTCAGCCATGCCACGCGCTTTCCACTCTTCTCGGTCTTCAAGACACCCTCAACAAGGTAAGGCGTAACCGTCTCCACCGTGTCACCCAAGATGTTGAAGGTCTTCTTGACCTTTTCCCACTGTTCCATATCGTCTTCATAGTCTTGGATCAACAAGTCAGTGGCGACAATGCCGGGGCTGAGGTAACCCATGCCAACGCCAGTGCCCTTGAGTTCCTTAATCAGCACTTTGGTGAGGTAGTTCAGCGCACGCTTAGTCGCGCCATACGGACCCAGGCCTGAACTGGTCTGACCGTTTGAACCAAAGCCCTCCATGTTCCAGATATAACCAGAACCTTGAGCCAACATGCCCTTCATCGCCACCGCATCACCATTGAAGATTCCCACGATGTTGGTGTCGACGATGTCCTGCAAGTCCGCAACCGCGTGCTCCTGAAAAGCCTTACGCGGCAACGAAATGCCCGCGTTGTTAATCCAGATGTCTACCCGACCGTACGTAGCAACGGCGTGATCCCATACGGCTTGGACTTGGTCGCGGTCCGTGATGTTGCATGCCGTAGCAGTCAAGTTCGCTGACGCTCCGCCGAGAGCCTCAAGACCCTTGGCCGTGGATGCCTCACTGGATCCAGTGAACGTGACTCGGCAACCCGCCTTGATGAATTCGCGCACTAATCCTTGGCCAATGCCACGGGTTCCACCAGTGACGACGACGGAACGGTTCTCGCTCATGCTTGTGCCTTCCAATCCAGCTGTCCGAAAATAACGTTAGTGAGCATGTCGCCCTTAAATGCTTCCCACACAATGCTCAACGACTGCGAGTCATCGAGCAGGTATTCGCGTCCCTTAATCTTCCACACGTCACCACCGGTGAAGTGCTGGCTCGTGAATAAGGCACGTCCGTAGTTACGCGCATTTCCCATGATGTCCGGGCCGTCATAGGTCGTGTTTTGATCGCGGCGCAAGCGCTCAAAAGTGTACTTGCGGTTGATAGCACCTTCCCAGGTGATCGTCTGCTTGGTACGTACGAGCGACAAAGGCTCATGGTCGATGGTGACGAAGTTGTCGCCTACCTTCTCCCGTGAGGCGGCGTCATAGACCTCAAGAGTTCCGGTCCACGCACCCTTTTGCTTGGTTGGCAAGACATGAGGGCGAGGCGCGCGCTCTGTTTCGTCCCGGATCCATGAATCAATGAAGCCTTGGGTCTCTTGATCATTCGCGCCAACATCAACAACCTTGTACAAGCCGTTAAATACCGCGCACACGCTCCAGCCGTCGTGCAAGACCGATGAGTAAACCTGGGTCTTGCCGTCCGGAAGGACTTGGTTCCATGTACGAAGGTCGGCTTGCCATCCGGGTGAGTAGTAGTGCGCATCAACGAACAAGCCGTAGGGCTGACCCGTGCCATAAAAGTCAGGACCCATGTACACGCGGTTCTCATCGGAGTCGATGACTTCAAAGCGGAAGTCGGCGCCGAGTTGGAAACGGTTGCGCAGTGGCCCGGAACCGTCCAAGGTGCCATTCATCCAGTAAACCGTGGTGCCGTCAGGCAATACCTCACTGGCGCGCGCAATGCGCTCATAGCCGACGTGGTTGCCCTCAGGATCAAACAAACCGGGACGACCATGCCATTCCCCCGCGATCTTCTTTTGCCATTCGCTGGGCTCGCTAGCTGCACTGCTCTGGCGATCACTCACCGCGGTCATCTATCCCTACTTCCTGATCGTGTCGTCAAGCCACCTTAGTGTGCCTGAACTGCGACCACATCGCCCGTCAATCACGCAAAACAAGGCTTCAAAGGTCAGGTCAAAGGTCAGGTCAAAGGATAGAGCCGACAAGGGCTGGGTCAGACCGCAGGTTCCCAGGTCAGCACGCCCACGACGACGTGCGTCAGGGCATTCCCATCAAAGACCTGCCAGTTAACGACCAATTCGTAGTCGTAGTTCAGCATGAACTCGCGGCCCTTGATCTTGGTGGCTTCATTGGTGAAGTGCTGAGCGGTGAAAGCACAACGGCCATACGCCATCTGGTTGCCCCATACGTCAGGGCCGTGAAACATGGTCTTGTGCTCAAGGCGCACACGCTCAAAGGTGTACTGCCGCTCCAAGACCCCACTCCATGTCACCGTTTGCCGCGAGCGAATCAAGTCAATGGGCTCATGCTCAATCACGACTTCGCTGTGACCGATCAACTTCTGATCAGCGCCGAAAACTTCAACAGAACCCTTCCATGCTCCCTTTTCCTTCGTCGGGGTCACAAAATTCATCTGCCCGAGGGCTTCTTCCTGATCCTTGAACTCTTGAATGCGCTTTTGGGTCTCAGGATTAGTCTCGTGGTCAAAGGTGCGCAGGTACAAGCCGTCGAAGACGATTGCTGGCGTCCAGCCGTCGTAACAAACCGACGAATACACCTGCACATCGGTGCCCGGGATGATGTAGTTCCAGGTAACGAGGTCGGCCTGCCATCCCTGCGAGTAGTAGTTCGAGTCAACGAACGTTCCATACGGCTGCCCCGCTCCAAAGAAGTCGGGCCCCGTGTAAATCCGGTTTTGATCGGAGTCAATGACACCGAAGGAGAACATTCCACCGAGCTCAAGGCGACTACGCAGGTGCCCACCGCCGTCAAACTTGGTGTTCATCCAGTAGTGCGTCTGCCCATTAGAAAACTCACTCGCTCGCGCCACATTCTCGTAACCAACGTGCGTGCCATCGCCGTCAAAAATCGACGGGCGGCCGTGCCACGTGCCTTCAATGATCTTCTGCCATTCACTAGGCGCCGCTACGCCAGAGTTGACAAAAATGGGTGCATTTGCAGCATCCGAATTAGCCGCAAGATCGGTCATGAGTTGATTACCTCTCAGAAATTTTCACACACTGCGGCCGGTTCTTAAGATAGAAACATTCACTGGTTTTTAGTCTAGACCCGAACCCAGTTCAGGTCTTGGGTCGTAGACCCCTAGCCGAGAATCTGGGCTAATCCACACCTAACTCCACGGACAATGTGCCTAGCGCGGTGGCGATAGGCCACGCCGCCGCACCGATGACCCGCACCTGCTAGCGGCAGCGAACTTGCCCGATGGTCTTAGGCGGATCAGTTAGCAACTTCTCTAGAGCAGCCAGAGCCTGCGAGTCATCGCGAACGTATGCGTTAAGAAAATCCACAACTAGCGCTGTGAGATCAGCCCTGGTCTGCGCTGGATCAGTGGTGGGTTCGCTATCGAGAAATCCACGAGCACAGGTCGGGTCCAATGGATAGCCCATCCCAAAATGGTTGGCTCCATCCCACTGAACAAACCAAGCATCATCGCGACCGCCCGGAATTCCCTGCTCAAAAGTCATGACGATCGGATTGAACGTTGCTGGGTCTTGCCCTGGGTACCGAGCTGCGCTGCGCTTCATCGTTCCGTCTTCGGTGCCTGCCATCAACAAGGCAGGAATATCCGAGGCGCACTCGAGAACCGTGCCATCGGGGTGACCGAGAACCTGAGCCGGCACCGTGTGAGCCGCATACGCGACTACAGCGCGCAACGACGGGAAGTACGACCGACGGGCCGACTCCAAGGCGACCGTTCCGCCACCGGAGTGGCCACCAAGGACGAGTCGATCAAGATCCATGACGCCCGACAAGGTTCCCTCCGCATTGAGAACAGCCAGGCGGTCAAGGATGGGCTGAATGGCAATCGATGGTGGTCGCGTGCCATACACACCAGCTTGCAGAGCGGATAAATCAAGACCTGGGGTGGTGCCGTAGAAGCCCGGCATTTGTTCGCCCACCAGATCGAAAGTGACGCACACGTAGCCGGCTTCCACCAAGTTGATCATCAACCAACGCAGCGAATCCTGACCAATGTTGACGCCACCAAGAAACAACACGACGGGTGCCGGCGACCGCTTGGCAGCCGGCATAATTCCCGACATGTCGACTTCGAGAGTGTTCGGATTCGTTGCTGCGTAATAAATCCGCAGGTGCGCAGTGTCGTACGGCGCATCCAAACCTTCTACCTTGACTGCATCCCACAGGGACCGGACCAGATTCTGCTGTTCACTCATTGTCGTCTCGTCGGATTTCTACTTGGTCCAGAACTTGCCGGCATGGGGTAACTGGCGCTGCGTTCCACCCAGCGCCATCACCAATTGGTCACAGATGTCTTGACCAAAGAGCTTCACAGCGATGCTGTTGGCTGGGTCAAGCTGAGCCACCGTGCTACGCCAGTCTTCGGTGTATTGGCACAACTCGTCCTGCTGATCCGCAGGAACCGGGTCGGCCGCATCGAACATCTTCATCCACTCGTCAAGCATGTAATCGGCTTCACCTTGGATGAGGTCAACCGTCTTTTGCTCAGGCGGTCCGGAGTAACAAAAAGCGATCGGCGAAAGCACCTGGCGCACATACCCTGATGGCGACATGAACCAGTCGAGTTGCGGATTGTCCCGTCGAACATTGAGCCAGCGCTCATTAAGCGGCTCGTAGTACTTGAAGTAATAGTCGGTGTTAACGGCTGCTTCGCGGCGGGCACCAAAATCCATAAATCCCCACGGACGCTCACCAAAGCAAGCAAAAGCCATGCCGAAGAGGGGAACGTCTACCTGTGGTCCTGGGCTGATCGTGATGTGCATGTTGGCAAATCCGTTCTTGGGGTCTGCCATCCACGAATAGACCATCCAGTCAATCTCCGGACCAGCAAAGCACTGCACTTGCCCGTGAATCCCCGAACCGATTTCGCCAGCAATTTCTAAACCATTGGTGGACTCATCTGGCACGAGTTCAAAGCGATCCTGCAGTTTGGCCATCATTACGGCCAACTTCTCGCGCCATTGTTCATAGACCCACGTGACATCAACGGGGCCACTTTGGGCTACCAACTCTTCAACAGACACCATGGTCTCGCCCATAGCAGCCTCCTCTTATAAGTGGACCTGACGCACAATCCGATCGGCGTGCACACAGAATCCGTTCATTTCTGTGTGGAGTCAATCCTATCCGGACGAGGCGGGACTTTGTCCCCTTCAACAGGGGCCGAAGGACAGGTCGCGCTGAGATCGATGGAGCAAGGACTCGGGTGGGCTCAGGCTTTGAGGAAAAGGCCAATTGAGGCAGCCGTTCCCATGACAATGACGATCCAACGCAAGGCCACGTCTGGGACTCGTAAGCCGACGCGAGCACCGACAAAGCCACCGACAGTGGAGGATGCCACCAAGAGGGCTGCGGGGAGCCAATCCACGCGGCCGGCCACGATGAAGAGGCAAGCACCAGCAGCTACGCAGCAAAACGACAGCACTGACTTCATGCCATTGCTGGCCTTCATGTTGGAATGCAAAAGCGTGCCCAAAATGGTCAACAACACGATCCCCAAAGCGGCACCAAAGTACGAGCCATACGCGCCCGCGAGGAAGATGCAAACACCCAAAGCAACGCTCATGCGGGCGCTGGCTAACTGTGGCCCCGAACCGCGCGCTTGAAGCATGCGTGTTAACCAAGGACGCGCAGCAAATAACCCGACCGAGAGCAAAATCAAGTACGGCACAACGGCGGTGAACGAATCACGAGGTGTAACGATCAATAACAACGCTCCCACTACGCCACCAAGGGAAACGACAACGATTAACCGCGTGCGAATAGCTGCGACTTGATCCATGACGTGGCGATAGCCATAAGCACCGCTGGCATATCCGGGGAGCAACCCGATGCTGCAGGCAATATTTGCCGAATACGGCGGAACACCGGCCCACAACAACACTGGGAAGGCAATCAAAGTTCCCCCAGCAGCCACCGCATTAATGGCGCCCGCACTAAAGCCGGCCGCAATCACTGCGAGGATTTGTGCAAGCCCTGAGTTCATCGAATGGTCTACTCGGCAGGCTGTGCGCTGGGCTCACTATCGGGTACCGACCGCGTGTAGCTCACGGCCATTCCCTTCCGTGGCAAGTATCGCAAGACCACAGCCGCGCCAGTAAGCGCAAAGATTGCTGCAATAACCGCTGTGACGTGAACGCCGGTGAGGTAGGCCTGTCCAGCAGCGCACGCTTGACCTGCCTCACACAAAAACTCTTGACCAGCTTTTTGCGCTGCGGCTGGGTCCGTCTCAGCAAGGCCGCGAAGGACGACGTAGGTATCACCGATGGATCGACTCGCTTGATCGCGCACCGATTCAGGCAAGAAAACTAACGATGGCTGAATCGCTCGGGCATACATCACCTGCAGGATCGTTCCAAAGACAGCAATACCGAGTGCGCCGCTGACTTGACGCGTCGTGTTATTCACCGCAGCACCTGCCCCAGCATTTTCCGGCGGCAGGCTCGACATCACTGATTCAGTAGAAGGCGCAACCACATTAGCCAACCCTGCACCGGTGAAGAACCCGAGGACGTAGACGTGCCAGACCGGATCGTCTATGGAGACAAATACGTAGCCGAACAAAGACATCGCTAGAACGATCAGCCCCAAAGCGATGGTGAACTTCGGTCCGATCCGCGCGACGAGCTTGGGTGCCCGCGGGGCAAAGATCACCTGAGCAATTCCCACGGGAAGTACCGACAACCCGGCCTGCAAAGGAGTCAAGCCCTTAACAAATTGGAAGTAGAAGGTCAGGAAGAACGAAATCCCAAAGAGGGCAAAGAAGGCAAACCCAGCCGCGATCGACGCGGCACTAAAGCGAGGATTTTTAAAGAAGCGAACGTCAAAGGACGGGCTCGCAATCTTGCTTTCCACGAGCACGAACAACGCCAGAACAGCCACACCAAAGACGATCATCCCGGTGGACAACACCGACGACCAGTCACGCTCTTCGCCGCCATACACCAAACCAAAAATCAATGCGCCCAAACCAACAACCGACAAGGCAATGCCGGCCGGATCGACTTTGCCTGCGTTGGGGTTCTTTGATTCAGGAACAAGGAACCACGCGGCGATGAACGTGCCGATAACAATGGGGACATTGATGAAGAAGATGCTGCCCCACCAGAAATAATCCAGCAGCAACCCGCCCACGATGGGGCCCAGGGCCAAGGAGGCACCGGTGCATCCCGCCCAAATCGCGATCGCGCGCCCACGCTCGGCTGGCGGGAAAACGTTAGTCAAAATCGACAGAGTTTGAGGCGTGATCATCGCAGCCCCGATAGCCATCAGCGCGCGGTACCCGACCAGCTGGTTCGGGCTTTGCGACTGCGACGCGGCCAGCGATGCCAGGCCGAACAGAACTAGCCCGATCATGAAGATGCGCTTACGACCCCAGCGGTCGCCAAGGACACCTGCGGTGAACTGCAAACTTCCGAACACCACGGCATACGACAAGATCGCACCGGTCAATTGGGCTTGGCTTGCACCCAGTTGCTGCGAGATACTCGGTAACGCGACATTCAGGATCGTGTTGTCGATGATCACGACGATCAACCCTGAAACCAGGGTAAGCATCGTTAACCAGCGACGACGATAAATGCGCTCTTCGACGGTCTCCATGACCGATGAATCTATCGGTTGCCCCTACCAGGCATTCGACAAGAGCATCTGGCGCATCTTCTCGGCAGTGTCTTCGCCCACGATCTTGCCCACGTCACGCCAGACCGGGTCAACCTCGGGGCTGAACAAGTTGTACCGCAGCTTGTGATCGTGAGCCATGATTTCGTCCGTGCTCACCGTCGCCGCGACATCATCGGGAACCCCCGCATCGACCAAGTCAAGCCAGTAATTCAAGTACGTCTTGACGGGGCCACGGCCCTGGTCATCATCCTCACCTGAGAACCGGCGGAAGGTGGGTTCAGTGGCGCGGCTAACCAACATCCATGGCGACATCATTGCGTACTGACGAGGTCCAACTTGCGCGCGTGAGAGCCCTTCCCACTTGATCGTGTCATTGAACGTGTCTGTCAAACCGCCATAGACGTAGTCCATATAGGGAACATGAACAGACAACTCCGCCTTCGTGATCAGGTCAAGGTGAAAGGCCAAACTCCCGTTGGCGTTCACCGAGTCCAAGGTGAAGTGCGGCAAAGGCGAGTCTTCTGCGGTAAAGCCGAAGATCATGTGAGTGTCCATCTTGAATTTTTCCACTGTCAACCCGCAGTAGACGATCTTCTTCACCGTGTCCGACTTGAACACCCGCATCTTGCCAACGGGGTCCGGACCAAACGGGCTCATCAAGGTCAAGTAAGCGCCACCGTCTTCGCCGTGGACTTCAACCGCGCCGGTGCGCTCGACCATCTCCACTAGCGTGCGGTCAGCAAGGTCCTTGGGCAAACTCATGAAAAACTCCTCCATCGGTGGTGCCCCCGGCGTGAGGGCCATGCTGGTTAAGCCGTGACTTTAGCCCTGAAATAACCGTGTTGCCTGCCCGAAGGGTAAAAAGGCGGCAACCGGGGTGTCTTTGCTAGGCCTGATATGGAAGGGTATCGCCACTAACCACGAAGGCTTGGACAACAGACTAACTCTTAGGCAACGTCCAATCCCCACTTTTGCTCCACCCGAAACGAGGAATCCAACATGGCGGAAACAGTTGCTCTCATAGCGGACATGGTTGATGGCGCAGGCGCCCTCGACGTCACGGACGTTTGGGAAAACGGCTGGAAGATCTCTAACGAATTGATGGACAAGATTCGCCCGGTCTTCGAGCTCCACCGTGACCCCGGCTACGCAGACCTTGAGCACTATGGCGCTGACGGTGTTGAGGGGCCTGGTGGATCACTCAATGCCTATACCGGCCCCGAAGTTGACTGGCTGGCGCACGCCTGGATCGGCGACTTCAAGCGCGCGTTCGTCAACGTGCACGTGACGGTCTGGCTTGGCCCGCACATCGACGTTCCGCACTTGGGTATCGCCTTCGGCACCTCCCCTCGCCCGTGGATTTACTTAGACACTCCTGCGCGTCAGGACTTGAACACCAATGTCGACTACTTCGACAAGTACATCGAGCCACGCAACGAGCACTACCTGGAATTGCGCGTGGACCCACGTCTGACCCAGTTCGTTAGCCGTAGCGCCTACATCCGCCAGGTACTCAGCGACGTCGCTATCTGCTCCTCGTTGGACAACAACGAGGAGAACTGGGAACTCATGCGCACCGAGGCCCACCGCCTGGTGGACATCTGGCTTGGCTGGGTCAAGGAAGCTACGCCTGTCCCGGTCGAAAAACGTGCTGAATTGGCCGAGCGCGATCTGATTTTACGCCGTACCATCGTTAAGCGAGACCCTGCAAACGTCCTCGCCGCTCGCCGACTTGGACCTGACATTGAAGAGCGTTTGGTCAATGCACTTTGGGGAGCTGACCGCCAGATTCCTCGACCATCCGTTTCCTAACGAACTACTAGCGCTGAAGAGGTAAACATGACGCAAGCACCCGAAACCACAAAGCCTGGCGGACCACCCGCCCACGCCACAGCAGGTGGACCCCCACCCGGTGCTGGCGGACCTCCCGGCGGAATGCCTGACTTCACTGCCATTGCTGAGCGGTACCTGACTTCCGAGCAGACGGACTTTGATGTCATCGCCGGACTCGAGAAGGAATTCGCCATTGGCGTGAAGATGGTCATGCGCACGTTGCACGAGCAAGTGCCTTACCAGCACGAACTCAACGATGCGGTCATTAAGTTGCACTTGCAGGTTGTCCAGTTTGCTAAAGAGCGCGATCTGATGGACGACTGGAACGCACATGATGTGAAGACCATGAAGCCGGTCAACGAGCGCATGGGCCAACTCATCGCCGTGTCGGGAAAGAAGGAACTCGCGGTCCTCGCTGTTGCGGGCTACAGCTCCTGCCACTACCACATGGTTCTAGAGACCACTCGCTCCGAAGATGGCATGCGACGCACGTGGATTTCCCCCTTCAAGACCTGCCTTGCCGCCGGTTCACGCATCGGTCAGTTCGATATGACTGAGCAGTGGCTGTGGGAAAACTACGTCGTTCCTCGCTTTGAGGGCTACGCCAAGGACCTAGGCGTGGAATTCGAATACGCCACGTGGGACGACGCAACCCACGAAGTTTGGGTGCAAGTCAAGCCATAAGCACGACAAGACATTGAGTAAGCCGCTCTTCGCCACGAAGGGCGGCTTACTTATTTCCTTTTTCCGTAGGGCCTTATTCTGATTCGAAGCTGGCGTGCTCGTCGCGAATCGCGTCAACCTCTTCGCCAAAGAGGGCTTTCGATGCTGCCGAGTCGGCGTACTCCTCAAAGCGCGCGATCTGCCCATTAGTCACGGTCACAATCAAGACGGTCGGCACACGCACGGGTTGTCCATCAGCCGAAGTGCCAATCGTCACAGCCTGCAAAACAAAGCCACCGTCAAAGACTGTGCATTTGACTTCATCGATTCCAAGAACCGCGCCGGCGTTGATCCGTCGCGTGCGACTTGGTGTGGTGTGGATGGGTGCCTCCCATTCACCGATGTTGTGCCACGTGCTCACGCCAGGTGCGTAGAGGTGCTCTTCGGCTCGTTTACCAGCCACGAAAGCTGGCAACCACTGCCGGGCTACCTCGTACGCAGCCTGCACGCCCTCTGATGTGGGCTGCTCAAAAACGATCTCCATGGCCTACCTCCATAAATTCACACAGAACTTAGACGATGCCACAAGCGGCCACCCGACCGTCCCGTTAGGGTCAAAAGCCCCTAGGGTTTCGTCAGAAGAGTATGAAACGCTCTTCGCCAAAAACGTTACGCATTTACCCATCGACCTCAGATGACCTGGAGATCACATGACGCAACTCATTGCCGAACGCATCCTCGACCGCATGACCGATGCCGAGCGCGAGCGAGCCGCTGTCGTCGAAAGCATCCTGCCCACCCTGCGCGCGAATGCACCCATTGCTGATGCCGAAGGACGCTTTGCTCCAGGCAATGCCAAGGCCATCGCCGAGTCCGGACTTCTTGGTCTGGTGATTCCCACCGAGTACGGCGGCATGGGCGGGACGTTGCGCGACCTCTGTGCCGCGACCTACGTCATGGGAACGGCATGTGCCTCAACAGCACTTGCGTACTTCTTCCACAACTCCTCGTCATCCCGCGGCATGTTGCCGCTCGGTGCTATTGATGCCGGTTTGTACACCGATGAAGAAATCCCCGTAGTTCGAGCTTTTGCGGAAAAGATTTTGACCTTCATGGGAACCGACGCACTGTGGATCGGGAACTTCGCTAGTGAATCGGTGAAGGCTGAAACGGCCAATGTCGTCATTCAAACCGAAGCCAAGAAGGTGGACGGCGGCTGGAGCGTCAGCGGCACGAAGTCCTTTGGCTGCCTATCATCTGTTGCTGACTACTACCTAGTGACCGCCCGCCTAGAAGGTGCTACCGACCTCAATGGGTTGGCCCTGTTCTTGGTCGACCGAACCCAAGATGGCGTAGAACCGCGCACCCACTGGAGCGGTTTGGGTATGCGTGCATCGGACAACGACGGCTGCATTCTTAACGAGGCGTTCGTCCCTGACGACATGGCACTGACCCTGCATGGTGGATTCCAACGCGCGACTCAAGTTGCTCGCGGAACCTGGGTAGGTAACCAGATCGCTATCGCTTCTATCTACGCCGGCGTGGCGCGTAATTCTTACGAGTACGCACTCGATCGCACGATGGCGATGAAGTTCGGTGACACCGGCGCATCAATCGCCACGAGCTCGATGCACCAAATCCTCATTGGCGAGACTGAACAAAAGCTCGAGGACATCCACATGTGGTTACGCCGTCAAATTGATCTGGAATCCAGTGAACCCCCGTTGCTGCCCAACGCTGACGTTGCACGCACCTGGCGATTGGCCAAGGGGACCATTTGTGAGCGTGCCTTTGAAGTCACTGCCAACGCCCTCAAGATGTGCGGCACCAGTGGCGCCCTGATGGACAACGAGATTGGCCGATCGCTTCGCGATGCGGCCATGGGTCTGGTCCAGGCCTTCCCGGCCGAGCGAGGCAAGCTCGATGTGGCTAAGCAGATCACCAGCGGTCAGGGCTGGGCGGGCATGACCACGGCGGTCACCAAGAAGGACTAGCGCGGATCGGTTGAGCCAGGGCGCACCCGCCCTGGGACTAGCCATGGGACTTTGGTCCTAGGCGTGGCCAGACCTGACCTATCGGGGTCGCGCGTGGGAGCGGACCGCCGTACTATGGGAGAACGGAAATTCTGGGGGATCCAACGGAACTCCCCTGTGAGTTCCACAACCAAATAGCCGGCAAGCAATCCCACTGTCGGCTGTCGTGATGAAGGACGGAAACTGTGCTTAAGAATCTATGGTGGCCCGTTGAATTCAGCTCCAACGTTGTTGACCGCCCCTTGTCGCTGCAGGCATTGGGACAGTACTTCGTGTTGTTCCGGGACTCCAAGGGCCAAGTCAATTGCTTAAGCGACCTGTGTGTCCACCGCGGTGGCCCCTTGTCAGAAGGCTGGTTGACCGATGACAAAGATTCCATCGTGTGTCCTTACCACGGTTGGCAGTACGGCGGCGACGGTCAGTGCACCAAAATTCCGGCTCAGCCACAGCGCAACATTCCTACCAAAGCCCGCGTTGACTCCTACCCCGTCATTGAGAAGTACGGCTATGTGTGGACCTTCCTGGGTGACCTTCCCGAAGAAGAACGCCCCCCCATCCCCGACATCCCCGAACTTGACGACCCGCAGTTCAAGCGCGTTGAAGGTAGTTACTACTGGAAGGTGAACTACGAGCGCGCCCTGGAAAACGGCATGGACGGCTCCCACGCAGCGTTCGTCCACGGCAGTCGATTCGGAAACATCAAGGACCCCTCGGTCCCCGACTTTGACGTCACGACCACCCCCTGGTCAGGTCTTTCCACCATCCCGCTGAAGGCTCCGCCGAAGAACTTGGGTGGCCTGTGGGGCAAGTTGTTCAAGTTCAAGTACAAGAAGGAAGTCGGCGACGGACCCGTCCTTACTCACGTCAAGGCCGGTTACTTCTTGCCTAACATCAACGTTTTGTACGTTCCCCTGCCGATCGGCAACATGGTGCTCATCGATGCCCACGTCCCCGTGGACGAGAACCACACGCGCTCGATGTACATCGGCCTGCGCGACTTCATCAAGGCTGAATGGGCCGACAAGGACACCCACAAGCGCATCCAAGACATCTTCAAGCAGGATGACAGCGTGCTCAAGAAGCAACGTCCGGAAATCTTGCCGTACCAGCTCTCGGATGAACTGCACATTCGCTCAGACATCCTGCAAACGACCTACCGTCGTCGTCGCAACGAACTCCTGGACCAGGGCTGGGGCATTGACATGCACCAGATCGTTGGCGATGGACCGCGCGACGTCGCAGTAGTTATTCCTTCACCAGCCCGCAAGAACAATCCAGAACTTGCGAATGCTTGGGTGCACAAGGAGGTCAGTTCGAGGGCCATCTTGGGTGGATCCAAGGTAGAAACCGCTACTAACGCTGGCGGACAGACGGCCTACGAAATCGAAGAGTCCTAAGTCCCTTCTGCTCTAAAGAAAAGGAATCCACATGACAGAACGCTGGGCCCAAAAGCTCAATGTCGACAAGCTAGAACAGATCAAGGCACGCCTTGGGATGAAAGAACTTCACAGCGCAGATGGTGGGCCATTCCACACCATTACCAACGCTGCTGGAGACAAGGATCTGGGCATGACTCGGGTTTTGGTTGGTGATGACTTGGTGAAGAAGGTCGTCTACCACGCCATCACCAACGAGATTCACCCGCCAGGTGCCCCTGCTCCCTTCCTGCTTGACAGTCATATGGTCTTTGCATTTACCGATGGTGAATCACCCATTCCACACTGGACCTTTGACTCGGTCTTTAGCGCCCCGTTCTACGCGATGCACTTGGATCTGCTCCCACGTGTTGATCTTGGTTCGCACCGGACCTACATGGACTACGTGTTTGGCCACTTAAACGACACCTACGCGGCCGGCAAATCGCATCCAGGCTTGTCCGAGGCTCAGCTGACTCCACGCCAACGGTCGATCATGTCGCAGTGGATGTTGGCCTACCGCGTTCACGCCGACAACTACCCAGCGATGGATGTCAACGTTCAGGCTTATCTTGACTGGTGGTTCCAGCTCGTAGATGAAGGTCTGCCTCAAAACGTTCTGGACTCCATCCAGGACACTGACCTTGTAGCCCGCGATGCGGCCAACCGAGGATTGATCTTCAACCGTGAGGTTGACCCCGTCTGGGATCTCATTGGCCCCATGGTTGGCGATCGCCAATCCGAACTACTGCGTGCACAACTTGAGACCAACGAGGTTGTTTACGAAGTCCCAGCTGACTTCAAGGTGCCGGCTCGCACCGAGCCCGTCATGAGTCACTAGACCAGATAAAAAAGACGCTCACCTCGGTGGGCGTCTTTTTTATTGTCAACTGCTAAATCGCATCGCGCTTACTAGGCAAGCAATTCCGCTGGCGGGAAGACTCCGGCCTTACTGACCAGTGACGGCGTCTTTCGTTCCAGGATTTGTGCAAACCACTCGCTGGCCTCCAGTAGCTTGTCGAGATCCAGGCCGGTTTCAATTCCGCTGCGGTGCAAGGCGTACACCAAGTCCTCCGTCGCGATATTTCCGGTGGCCTTAGGCGCGAACGGACAGCCGCCAATACCGGCCAAGCTGGCATCGAGGATAAATACTCCGGCCTCCACAGCGGCTAACGCGTTGGCATAACCGGTATTTCGGGTGTTGTGGAAGTGCGCGCGTAACGGAATGTCTCCAGAGACTGCTTTGACTGCCTCGAATCGTCGCTTTACATCTGCCGGTACCGCGACTCCAATGGTGTCTGCCAAGGCGATTTCGGCAACGCCGTACTCTGCAGCTTTTTCAGCCAGCATCACCGTGCGGTCAATGGAAACTTCACCTTCAAAGGGGCATCCAAAACTGGCGGCCAAAGTCACGGTCGCCTTGATGCCGGCTTCTCTGGCTAGCGGGATGACCTCCTCCAAGACAGCCAGCGTCCCCAGCGAATCCATCCGCTGATTGCGCTGACTGAAGGTATCGGTGCTCACCACGACGACGTTGACTTCTTTGACGTTGGTGGTGACTGCTCGGTGAAAGCCTCTGGTGTTGAGCACCAAACCAATACTGGAGAACCCATCGATCACTCCCAGGCCTTCGAGCACACCTTCAGCGTCAGCCATCTGAGGCACGGCCTTGGGGTTGGCGAAAGACGCTACTTCAGCGCGATCAATGCCGGCCGCAATGCTTCGCCTGATCAGTTCAACTTTTTGCTCGGTGGTCAAGAACGCGGGGTCATTTTGGAGCCCGTCACGGGCAGATACTTCAACCACTTGGACGCGAGTCATACATCCTCATCTTCTCGGGCCACTTGCTTCACCTTCATGAGTAGCCATCCACTAGATTTCAACCCTACCCCGACCACGATTATTCCGTGGTCGGCCCGAGAGGAGCCTCATGAGCGCCAAGCCCCTCGACAGCGATGTCCAGGCCAACTACGTCGGAGCCTTTGATGGGTCGCTGACGTTCGGAGAGCACCCGATCTTGCTCATGGTGGATGTGTGCAAGGCCTACATCGATCCCGAATCACCCTTGTATGCCGGTGTTGAGTCATCTGCTGAATCCATGAAGCGGCTGGTCGTGGCCGCTCGTGCCGCTGGCGTTCCTGTTGTCTGGACTCGCGTGGAGTACGAACCCGGCGGCGCTAACGGTGGTTACTTTTACAAGAAGGTTCCCGCTCTTCGCATGTTCGACAAAGGTTCGCCCTTTGGCGAGTGGGTTGAAGGCCTGGAACCTGTTGGAGACGAACTCGTCGTTACCAAGCAGTACCCATCAGCCTTCATCGGCACTGACCTTGCCAACACCTTGCATGCTCAAGGCATCGACACCGTACTCATTACCGGCTGGTCGACCTCAGGCTGTGTACGTGCAACCGGCGTCGACACGGTTTCCTACGGGTTTATCCCCATCATCGTGCGAGAGGCCGTGGGCGATCGCCACCCTGGTCCGCACGAAGCCAACCTCTTTGACCTGCAAGCCAAGTACGCCGAAGTTGTGTCCGAAGAGCAAGCCCTCGATTACATCAAGGACCGGAGCTAGACGTTGATTACTCACATTGTGTTGATGAAGTTTGCTGATTCCGCCAACCGCGACGAGGCCAAGACGCGCTTGGAGACGTTAGTCACCCAAATCCCCGAGATTAAGACCTTGCATGTTGGCCTGGACGTCGTCGGTTCAGAAGTCTCCTACGACCTCGCCCTGACCACCACACACGACTCGGTCGAGGACCTCAAGGCCTACCAAGCCAACCCAGACCACGTGGAATTTGGTGGTTGGTTGCGACCGCTGCTGACTAGCCGCGTCGTTGTGGACTACGACAACTAACCGTTGTCGATCAGATCATCCAACACATCGGCTATGCGCTAAACAACATCTGCAGTTCCTGGATACGCATTAGCTGCCCCTCCCGATCCGCCGGGGCGGTAGGCAGCCGGAGCGTGGATCGACACATTCTGGGTGTAGTCAAGCAAGCCTTCATCGCCATACTCGCGGCCAAAGCCAGACTTCTTCACACCACCAAACGGTGCACGCGGAGTCATGCCGGTCCGGTTATGTGTATTGATAAACACGAACCCAGCTTCGATGCGTTGCGCAACCTCG
>JAPLBW010000142.1 GCA_026392555.1 Actinomycetota bacterium | reverse complement strand
CAAGGTCCTGCCCTACGGAACTACTCCGCCAGAGACACTCGTAGGCAAGGGCCTCAGCGACTTTGCCTTCTCCTACTCCAACGGAACCGCATTTGCCCGCACTGCTGGGCTTGACGTCCTCCAGGTATTCGCCAACATCGCCAAGACGCAGTACGTGCTGGCCTATCGAGCCGACGATGCCAGCATCAAGTCTCCTAAGGACTTGGATGGCAAGACCTACGCCGGATTCGGCAGCCCTAGCGAAGATTCCGAAGTCAGCACCGTCATCAAGGGCGACGGTGGCAAGGGTGAGTTCAAGAAGGCCATCCTCGACACCGCTGCTTATGACGCGGTCTACAACGGCAAGGCAGACTTCACTATCGCTGCAACGACCGTTGAGATTGTGGAAGCCGCCGAGATTGGCAAGCCACTGAAGTACTTCGTGCCAGAAGACTACGGCTACCCGGCCAACTACTCAAACAACATCATTTCCAGTAACGCGTATTTGAAGAAGAACCCTGATGTTGCCAAGCGCTTCTTGCGCGCAGTGCAAAAGGGTTACAAGTTCGCGCAGGAAAACCCCAAAGAAGCCGCTGACATCTTGGTTGCTGCTAACAAGTCGGTCCTGAAGAACCCCACCGTGATCGAGAAGAGCGCCCAGCTCTTGGCTGACGATGGGTACCTCAAGAACAAGGACGGCAAGTTCGGAGTGATCAACGGCGAGGAATGGGCCAAGTTCGGTGACTTCTTGTTTGATAACAAATTGCTGACCGGCAAGGACGGCAAGACCTTGACTCAGAAGCCGGATTGGTCAACGTTCTACACGAACGACTTCGTCCCGAACAACTAATGACCGATCGCGAGTTGGACTTACTGGTTCAACAGATCCGCAGCCTTCCGCCCCGTGCGGGAGGCTGCGTGATCATCGCGATTGATGGGCCATCGGGTGGGGGCAAATCCACTCTCGGATCGCAGCTAGCGAAGCTCATACCGGCAACGCTCGTGGCCATGGAAGACATCTACCACGGCTGGGACAGTCTTGAGGACACATCCCGCCGCGTTGTCGATGACGTGCTCACTCCCTTGAGTGGAAATCAACCCGGCGGCTTTGACCTCTGGGATTGGGAGAAGGGCATCATCGCTGAGCACGTTGCCGTAACTCCAGCGCCTTTCATCATCGTTGAGGGCGTAGGTAGCGGTACTGCCGCTGCTGCTGACTTCACCAGCTTTCTCATCTGGGTTGAAGCCCCCGAAGACCAACGCTTTGAGCGAGCGATGCGTCGAAGCGTCGACACTTATGAAGGCCACTGGGATCAGTGGGCGAAACAAGAACGCGAACAATTCGCTCGTGAACAAACGCGTTCCCGCGCTGACCTGATTATTTCAACATCGAACGACTGACGCCATGACAAGCCTCGCCTTACAGCCCAGCTGAGCGCTTACCCCATGAGTTCCACGACAGATTCCAGTCGCCATAGCCGTTGGTCAAGGTCATGGGCTTGAGCGAACCGGTGTATTCCACCGGGTCTCCGACCTTGGCGAAGTCGTAAATCCATGAGGCGTTGCTCGTGCTCATGCCGGTGCACCCATGGCTGACGTTGCGTCGACCCTGTGCCCCTACCGACCAGGGCGCAGCGTGAATGAACTCGCCAGAGTTGGTCAGTCGCAGGGCGTATTCCACCTTGAGCCGATAGGCCTCACTTGAACCACTGGGAATATCCACGGTGACACTGTCCATGATGCGTGCGCGCTCCTTGGACATGATGACCTTGATGCCACTGCGCGTGGTGAAACCTTCCTTACCCGTCGTGATGGGGATGGTGCGAACCACTGACCCACCGCTAGACACCGTCAACTGATGGGTGTCAATGCCGACCTTAATAACCGTGGCTTTACCGATCCGGAAGTTGCGCGAGACCGATGTGGAGCCAGTCTGGTCATTGCCAATGCTCAAATCACCCAAAGAGGCTCGAACGGTGACATCGGTGCCAGCTGGCCAGTAGTTCTTCGGGCGCCAGTGAACTTCCGAATCACTGACCCAGCCCCACGCACCTTCAACGGCTGGTGTGGACGACACACTCAGGGCACTTTGGACGACGGCCTGATCCGACGGCGCGCGACTAAATCGAACGACGATCGGCATTCCTACCCCAACGACGGCATTTTCCCCCGGCGAAATATTTGCACTCACCAAATCCGCGTTACGCACTTTGAACGTCGTTGACGCGGATGTGGATACTCCCTGCCGGTCAACGGCGAACGCTTGCGCGCTGAACGTCTGGCCAAAGGGCAACGTTTGTGGCGACGACGTCCACACATCTGCGGCGGGTGAGAGCGCTCCTGAAATCTGCGTGCCGTCCTTGGCCTTGATCACCACGGAGGTGAGCTTTCCGCCGGCAGCAACGACCTTGAGTTCGGCATCGGGAGCGACACTGGCCTGCGGGTCACCGGGCGCAAACAAAACAGTCGCGCGGGATGTAGTCGATCCGGTTTTAGGGGTAACCAGCGACAAATCTGGACCAGCGTCAGCGTTGGTTCCGGCCCCACCATTGGACGCCGAACTATTGTTTGATGCTCCAGAGCAAGCCGTCAACGTCGCGCCCACGGACAACACGACGCAGGCAACGATCAAGGTGGGGGAAGTTATCTTCATAACATCAACAAGTATGCGCGCAGAAGGGCGAATTTGCGTCTTTGACAGGGCTGAACAGGGCTGAACAGGGCTAAATGGTCGCCTGTTCGCCACGGTAGTACTCAAAAACAAAGCCCACCAGGCTCAGCATCAGGCCCAATACGGCGAGGAAGAACAGCCACCAGCCGACGATCAGCCCGGTACCGGTCAAGGCAGCAAAGAAGCCCACGGGCAACGGCCACCACGAATTGGGGCTAAAGAAGCCGTACTCCCCTGCGTAATCCACGACATCAGCTTCGAGCGCATCTTCGGGTCGCGGATCTACTTGACGACCGGTGAACAGTACATAGAAGGCGATCAAGAACGCCATCCCCGCAGTCAGTGCTAGGGCAGTCGTACCGACGGGCTCATGACTGAGGAACCAGTACAGGCTACCCAAGATCACATACGTGATCGTGCCGAATCCGAAGAGGTATCCCTCGACCT
>JAPLBW010000144.1 GCA_026392555.1 Actinomycetota bacterium | reverse complement strand
GGGTGGATTTGCCCACGTTAGGCAGGCCGACAATGCCGATTTGAAGGGTCACGCGAATCAGTCTAGGTGGCGAATCTGCACCATTCTCAGGCGAGCCTGCGAGGTGTCAGCTACATCTGACACGATGGACAAATGAGCGCATTCGTCGTAGTGATTTTGGCCGTTGTGGGTGTCCTGGTTGGACTGGCGTTGGGTTATCTGCTCGGCAAGAGCGGAAACGCTGCCGCCTTGTCCCAAGCAAAGAGCGACGCGGCAACCGCACAGGCCCGACTCGATGCCGAGCACAACCTCGCTGCCCAGCCCTAGCTGCCGATGCGCTCAAGGCCAACACTGAATCGTTTCTCACCGTTGCCGAGGAGCGCCTCAAGCGCACCGAACAAACGAATAACTCAGAATTGGAAAAGCAGCAAAAGGCTGTCGAGAACTTGATGACCCCGATCAAGGCGAGCCTGGAACAAGTGGATAAGCAATTGCGTGACTTGGAAGTTGAGCGAGGAAAGGCTTACGCCGAATTGCGCGAACAGGTCGGCGCAGTCCAAACCAATAACGAGAGTTTAAAGAAAGAGACTGCATCTCTAGTCCAAGCCCTGCGTGCACCACAAGCACGCGGTCGTTGGGGCGAAATGCAGTTGCGTCGCATCGTTGAGCTATCCGGCATGACCGATCGCTGCGACTTTTACGAACAAGAAAGCGTTGTCAACGCTGATGGCGACAGCCAGCGCCCGGACATGGTGGTCCGCATTGCTGGCGATCGCAATGTCGTGGTCGATTCCAAAGTCACCTTGGCCGCGTTCCTGGATGCCTACGAAAGTGTGGACCCCGCATTCATTGAAGATCGCTTGCAGGCGCACGCTCGGCACCTTCGTGATCACGTCAAGAATCTCTCCGCAACGGCCTACTGGAAACAATTCACCCCAGCACCTGAGTTCGTCGTGCTCTTTGTTCCCGGCGAATCATTTTTGGCTCCGGCACTTGAGCGCGATCGCGATCTCCTTGAATTTGCGATGAGCAAGAACGTCATCATCGCGACCCCGACCACTTTGATCTCCATGCTCAAGACCATCGCGTATGCCTGGCAGCAAGAAAAGCTGTCCCAAAATGCGCAACAAGTCCTTGATGCCGGCAAGGAGCTCTACGACCGCTTGGGAACATTGGGCGGACATATCTCCACGCTGGGCAAGTCAATTGAATCCGTTACGAAGAACTTCAATAGCACCATCAGTTCGCTGGAAAGTCGCGTTCTGGTGTCGGCTCGCAAGCTCAACGAGCTTGGCATCGTTGGTGACCCGCTGGAACAACCCAAGATGGTGGAAGGTTCAATCAACCCACTCAGCAAGGCCGAACTTGTTGAAAGTGCCCAGGAGGAACTCACTATCCGCTTGGTCGATGAAGCACCCGCGATCGAGCCACCCGCCTCATCAACGGGCGCTTAAAGGTCCTCGCATGAATCCGTTGTTCTTTATCTTCCCCACCGTCGAGCAGGGCGACACCATGGTGCGTGGAGATTCGCGCATTCCGTTCAATCATGCGCGTCTTCGGCTCTATACCGACGAAACATTCCTGTGGGGATGCACAGCCCAGGTGGAAACCAACTTGGATGGCGTGCTGCTCTTTACCGATCAACGCATCATCGTTGCGTATTACCAAAAGCCGTCAGGGGTTGCGCGGTTTTTTTGGGCCAAGGACGAGCCCATCAAGATTCGCACCTTTGCCTTTCAATTCGACGACACCACGATGCGCTGCCAAATCGATGACGTTGACGTTCAGATCAGCGCCGACGCTTTCGCTGGACTACTGGACTGGATTGAATGGAACAACGTTCAACTCCAGACCCAAGATGCTGGTGAATCTGACGCCCTGTGAGCAATTTCGCACCGTGGCGCAGGCTCACCTTCGGGTTTTAAGGCGGTCCGGGCACTACGGTTTGGGATGTGTCCACGAGTTTGCCGCCTGAGTTGTCTCCCCGGCCTCAGGGATCAGCCACCAGCAAGCCCAGCAAAGCAACGCGTTCGCCAGGATTGACCATCCCCGGCATGACCATCATCTGCCTAGGGCCCACCGCATTCGTGATGTTGCTCAGCACCTGGATCTCCAGCGGCATCGGCGGATTGCCCAACCTGGTTTTTGCCATCGTTTCAATCTATGCGGCAGTCAAGATTCAACGACGCAACCTATTGGCAGCCGTTGTTGCTCCGCCGCTGATTTATGCGGCAGCGATTTTGCTCGCCAGCGGCCCCATCAACGGCAAGTCCGGTGGCGTGATCCTGAACTCTTTCGCCACGTTGGGTACGTTCTTGGCCGTGGGCGCACCGTGGTTGTTTTTCACCACGATTGTGTGTTTCATCGTCATCGTGGTGCGCGGGCGTACCGGTCGCTAAGACCTAGGTGCTTTTGCCTGCGGCCTTGAGGTCGCGGCGAAGTTCTTGTGGCAAGGCAAAGACCAGCTTCTCTTCGGCTGCGCTGACTTCCTTGACATCCTTAAAGTCGCGAGCGGCCAACCACTCCAACACCCCATCGACCAAGATCTCGGGCACCGAGGCACCACTGGTCACGCCAATAGTGGTGGCGCCTTCGACCCATCCCTCTTGAATCTCGTCCGCGTGATCAACGCGGTAAGCCGCACCGGCACCGGCGTCAAGAGCGACTTCCACCAGGCGCACGGAGTTGGAGGAATTGCCTGATCCCACCACGATCACGACATCGCTTTGTTCAGCGATGAGCTTGACCGAGGACTGACGGTTTTGCGTCGCATAACAAATGTCATCGCTGGGCGGATCGACCAGCATTGGGAAACGCTCGCGCAGCTTCTCAACCGTTTCCATCGTCTCGTCCACCGACAGCGTGGTTTGTGAGAGCCAAGCAATCCTTTCGGGGTTAGCCACCACGATTTCGCTGGCCTCCCCCGGTCCTTCAACCAACGTGATCCGATCGGGTGCCTCACCGGTGGTGCCGACGACTTCTTCATGACCATCGTGGCCGATCAGCAAGATGTCAAAACCGTCTTCGGCAAAGCGTCGCGCTTCGTTGTGAACTTTGGTCACCAGCGGGCAGGTCGCATCAATGGTCCGCAGGTTCCGAGCTGCTGCTTCCTGGTGAACAATCGGTGCTACCCCGTGGGCCGAAAAAATAACCAAGGCGCCTTCGGGAACTTCGTCGGTTTCTTCGACAAAAATCGCTCCGCGGTCCTCGAGCGTGCGCACCACGTGCTGGTTGTGAACTATCTCTTTGCGGACGTAGACCGGAGCCCCATTGAGTTCAAGGGCT
>JAPLBW010000248.1 GCA_026392555.1 Actinomycetota bacterium | reverse complement strand
TCGACACCTTGCGCAAGGCAGGAGATGACTTGATGTTGTTCAAGTACATCATCAAGAACGTGGGCTGGCGTAACGGCAAGTCCGTCACCTTCATGCCTAAGCCTTTGTTTGGTGACAATGGTTCGGGCATGCATGCTCACCAGTCATTGTGGAAGGACGGCAAGCCGCTGTTCTACGACGAGCTCGGCTACGCGGGTTTGTCTGACTTGGCTCGCTGGTACATCGGTGGACTCCTCCACCACGCGCCAGCCTTGGTTGCCTTCACTAACCCAACGGTTAACTCCTACCACCGGTTGGTTCCCGGCTTCGAAGCGCCGGTCAACCTGGTGTACTCCCAGCGCAACCGTTCGGCTTCGGTTCGTATCCCGGTTACGGGCAACAACCCCAAGGCCAAGCGCATTGAGTTCCGCGTTCCTGACCCCTCGTCCAACCCTTACTTGGCATTCTCGGCCATGCTCATGGCCGGCCTGGACGGAATCAAGAACAAGATCGAGCCACCAGCGCCCGTTGACAAGGACCTCTACGAATTGCCGCCAGAGGAACACGCCAACATCGCCACGGTGCCTTCATCCTTGGGTGAAGCATTGGACGCTTTGGAAAAGGACCACGACTTCTTGACTGCAGGCAACGTCTTTACGCCTGACTTGATTGAGACGTGGATCGACTACAAGCGCACCAACGAGATCGACCCGATTCGCTTGCGCCCGCACCCACACGAGTTCGAGCTGTACTACGACATCTAAGTCACAGCCCGCCCTGGTTTGACCCTAAGGACCCCTCCCCACGCGGGAGGGGTCCTTAGTCGTTGGTATCTCAGGCTGGACCAAAAGCGTTGGATTCTCGGTACGATCAAGGCATGGCTATCGCGACGCAGAATCCCGCAACCGGTGAAACCCTCCAGACCTTTGACGCGCATACTCCGCAGCAGGTTGAAGCGGCCATCACCACAGCGCACGCCACCTTCCAGACCTGGCGCACGACCTCGTTCGCCCATCGCGCGCAGTTGATGATCAAGGCCGCCGAGCTCCTTGAAGCCGAGAACGAATCCATCGCCCGCATCATGACCTTGGAAATGGGCAAGACTCTCAAATCCGCGCGCGGCGAGGCCGCTAAGTGCGCCAAGGGTATGCGCTACTACGCCGAAAACGCTGAAGCACTGCTGGCTGATGAACCAGTGGATGCCAGCTTGGTCGGCGCGAAGCAGGCCTACACCCGCTATGCCCCGTTGGGGATCGTGTTGGCGATCATGCCGTGGAACTTCCCGCTGTGGCAGGTTGTGCGCTTTGCCGCCCCCGCTTTGATGGCCGGCAATGTTGGCATGCTCAAGCACGCATCGAATGTCCCTCAGTGTGCGCTCTACCTCGAAGACCTCTTCCTGCGTGCTGGATTTCCGCAAGGAGCCTTCACCACATTGCTCGTCGGTGCCCGCGAAGTCGAACCCATCTTGCGCGACCCACGTGTGCGTGCCGCCACTTTGACGGGTTCAGAACCGGCTGGACAGTCCGTGGCAGCGATCTGCGGTGATGAGATCAAAAAGACCGTCCTTGAACTCGGCGGCTCGGATCCTTACATCGTGATGCCATCAGCCGATGTCGAAAGGGCCGCCTCGGTGGCCGTAATGGCACGGTGCCAAAACAACGGGCAGTCCTGCATTGCCGCTAAGCGCTTCATCGT
>JAPLBW010000162.1 GCA_026392555.1 Actinomycetota bacterium | reverse complement strand
CGTCCTTCGCCATTGGTTTGCGCCAGGCCATGTGGGTAGCAATCGGTATTCCTTGTATGTGGCTTGCTTCGCGTTTACCGGTCTCGTTTTATCGGCGCTACGCCCTGATCATGGTCATTGTTGCCTTTGCCTTGCTCTTTGCGCTATTTGTTCCAGGCCTTGGAGTATCGGTCAACGGCAACCGCAACTGGATCGAATTTGGTGGGCCCTTTCGCCTCCAGCCGTCTGAATTTGCCAAGTTTGCCTTGGTGGTGTGGGCCGCGAGCCTGCTGGCGCGTAAGGAAGCCGAGGGGCGCGATTGGGCCTACGTATTGCAACGTATGGCTGTCGTCGCCGGTGGAATGCTTCTGCTCGTCATCGTCTCGGGTGACCTCGGCACGTCGCTGGTGTTGATGGCCGTCACGGTGGCACTGATGTTTTTCGCTGGAATTCCCATGCGGATCTTGGGAATCTTGGTTGCTGGAGGCTTGGCAGGGATCGCTTACTTAAGTGCATCGCACGGTTATCGCCGCGATCGATTCACTAGCTGGCTCGATCCCAGTTCCGATCCTCTTGGTGCTGGCTGGCAAGCACTCCACGGCACCTATGCGTTGGCATCCGGTGGCTGGTGGGGAGTCGGTCTGGGAGCAAGCCGCGAAAAGTGGGGCGACCTCCCCGAAGCGCACACCGACTTTATCTTTGCCATCATCGGTGAGGAATTTGGTTTGTTCGGCACCCTGGTCGTCTTGGCGCTCCTAACGGCCATTTGTGTATCTGGCGTTGTTATTGCTTTGCGCACGCAGGACACCTTTGTTCGGCTCGCTGCTGCAGGTGCGGTGACGTGGATCGCTGTCCAAGCAATCGTCAATATCGGCGCGGTGTTGCAACTGTTGCCCATCACGGGAATTCCGCTTCCACTGGTTTCTTATGGCGGTTCGGCGCTGATACCGACGATGTGCGTGATCGGGATGTTGCTCACGTTTGCGCGCCGAGAACCCGAAGCTGCTGCTGCCTTTGCCCTTCGCGGCCCTGGTCCCATCCGGCGGTTGCTCGCTGAACCAGCACGTCGACCGGACTTGCGTTCGGTTACTGAACAAGGGTCGTGAGTGTCGGTGCCGGCCCTTCATGTCTTACTAGCCGGTGGCGGAACCGCCGGTCATGTTGAACCAGCTCTTTCCACTGCTGATGCGCTGAAGGAATTGACGGCGACTCTGGGATTTGATTGTGAAGTCACCATGCTCGGTACAGCAGATGGTCTAGAAGCTCGACTTGTCCCAGAGCGTGGGTTTGACCTGGAACTGATTCCTCGCGTGGCACTTCCGCGTCGTCCATCGATCGACATCCTTACCTTGGGTCCGCGCCTTCGATCGTGTGTGAAACAAACCGAGAAAATCCTGACGAAACGCAGCATCGATGTTGTGGTCGGTTTTGGTGGCTACGTGTCAGTTCCGGCTTACCTCGCAGCACGCAAAGCTAATATTCCAGTCGTTGTTCATGAAGCCAATGTTCGCCCGGGCTATGCCAACAAGCTCGGTGCCCGCATAACCACACATGTGGCTACTGGCTTGCCCGGCACCAAATTGCCGCACGCGCGACTGACGGGGATGCCCCTGCGTACCTCGATTAGTTCGTTGGATCGGGCCGCAGTGCGAGAGCAGGCGCGAGCCCACTTTGGGCTGGATGATCGTCCGGTGGTGTTGGCATTTGGCGGATCGCTGGGCGCTGCCCGCATCAACGGCGCCATCTTGGGCGCTCAGGGTGCCTTTGGTCAGGCCGGACTCCAGGTGGTGTTGGTCGCGGGCATTCGTGGCGTTGAGCAAGCGCGGGCGCAGGCCGATAGCGCCGTCGTCACCGTTATTGAATACATCGACCGGATGGACCTGGCTTATTCGGTGGCCGATCTTGTGGTGGCGCGCTCGGGCGCAATGACCTGTGCCGAAGTGGCAGCAGTGGGGATTCCGTCGGTCTTGGTTCCGTTGCCCATTGGCAATGGCGAACAGAAATGGAACGCCGAGTCGTTAACCGCTGCAGGAGCGGCGGTGGTGATTGCCGATGACGAGTTCAATGCCACTGTCGTTCGGCAGCGGGTCGTGTCGCTGATGTCGGATCTGTCGCGACTGGAGTCAATGGGTCGAGCGGCAAAGAGCTTAGGGCGCAATGATGCAGACCGCGTGTTTGCACAATTCATTGTGGATGTGGCCTTGCCTGAGTTGGCGCGAACATCAGGTGATTCGTCGCGGGATGGTCAGGCATGAGAGTTCACTTCATCGGAATCGGCGGCGCAGGTATGAGCGGCATTGCCCGCATCATGCGATCACGCGGGATTGATGTCAGTGGAAGCGACGCCAAGGACAGTCGTGCGCTGACATCCCTGCGAGCTATTGGTATTGAGGTCTTTGTTGGCCATGACCCCGCGCACGTAGCCGGTGCTGACGAAGTTGTGATTTCTAGTGCCATTGCGGCAAGCAACCCGGAACGCACTGCCGCTGAAGCCGCGGGCATTCCGGTGATCAAGCGGGCCCAGGCCCTGGCTCAACTCCTCGAAGGCAAGACGTCCGTGGCGGTTGCCGGAACTCACGGTAAGACCACGACGACATCGCTGCTGACCGTTGCCCTTCAACACATAGGTGCGGACCCGTCCTTTGCCATCGGCGGCACACTGAATGAGTCCGGTGCCAATGCGCACGAGGGCAGTGGCGATTTCTTCATTGCCGAAGCAGATGAGAGCGACGGCTCTTTCCTCTTGCTTCATCCCACCTCGGTGATTGTCACCAATATTGAGCTTGATCACCTCGATCACTACAGCTCGATGGATGAGGTTGATCAAGCCTTTTCTGATTTCCTTGATTCCATTGATCCGGGTGGATTTGCCGTGGTGTGCGCTGATGATGCCGGCGGCCGTCGCCTGATCGATCGGGCACGAGCATCGGGCATCAATGTGTGCACCTACGGTGAAGTCGATGAGAGTGACTTGCGCATTACCGAAGTCACATTGCAAGGGCGCACCGCTGCATTTGAGGCGATCTGGCATGGCGTGCGGGTGGGCCGGGTGGAATTGCAAATTCCCGGTCGGCACAACGTGGCCAATGCGGCGGCAGCACTGGCGGCTGGGTTGAGTTTGGGATGTGCACCGGCAGGGTTGATCGAAGGTCTATCGCAATTCACGGGAACTCGTCGTCGATTCGAACCCAAGGGGACTGTGGCAGGTGTGCGTATCTTCGATGATTACGCCCACCACCCGACCGAAGTCACTGCCACGTTGCTTGCCGCGCGGGAAGTGGTGTCTAGTGAGCCGGACGGACGTCTGGTCGTGGTCTTTCAGCCCCACCGCTATTCGCGCACCCAGGCGTTTATGGATGAATTTGGCGCTGCCTTGGCCGCTGCCGACGAATTAGTCGTTATGGAGGTCTATCCCGCGGGCGAGGATCCCATTCCTGGCGCCGGTGGCGCGGCTGTGGCCCAGTCAGCTCAAGATCACGGTCTGACCACTGCCGAATTCATCGGATCCTGGAGCGCGGTTGCACCGGCCCTGGTTGAGCGCATTCGCCCGGGTGATGTGGTGATGACTCTGGGTGCAGGCGATGTCACGTTGATTGGTCCTGAGGTGCTCACGGGTTTACAGGAACGTGAAGCTGCTGGGTCGCTATGAAGCGCCTCGCCGTCGCTGTTCTTGGGGCTGCCGTTGTTGGATTGGTTGTCGTTGTCAATTTCACGGGAGTCTTCGACGTCACTGGTGTTCGAGCTGCTGGTGTAGACCGACCGACGCAGGAATTGATGATTGCCGCTGCGGACATTACAAAGGGGACTCCGCTGGCGAGAGTCAACACCAGTCAGGTGGCCGAATCCGTACAGCGCGAGGTACCCGCGGTTAGCTCGGTCACCGTCCAGCGCCGCTGGCCACACTCCATTGTTATTGCGGCCACCCCGCGCTTGGTCGCAGCCAACGTCACCGTCGATGGGTCTGTTCGGTGGGCGGATCAAACCGGCTTTGTCTTTGGCGCCGTGAATCAGCCACGCAAGGCAGTGCCATCCATCATCGTGCGACCTCGTTTTGGCACCGACACCTCCCCTCGTCAAGCCGCGATTGCTGATGCGCTGACCGTTGCACGCGCCTTGCCTGCTCCCGTGAAGGCTAAGTTGGCCCTGATCGAGTTCCGCAGTCAGGACAACATCGTGATTACGACCACCTCGGGGCAGACGATTCGCTGGGGAAGCGCTGCGGATTCCGATCGCAAGGCTGTCGTACTCACCGCCCTGCTCGGGCGCAAAGCCACGGTCTACGACGTCCGCACACCGGATTTGCCCACAACAAAGAAGTAGGTCTAATGAAGATGGCGCAATCAACAATTACTTATGTGTGTAGTGCGCAAGTGAGCGATCACGAGTTGCCCGATGTGCAAACCACCGTTGATAGCCCGTCAGATGTGGTTGGACGCGCACTGTTGTTTCATGGATTCGGTCGCAAACCCGACGCGCTCGATGAACTAGTCAGTGTCCTAGTGGACAACAACATTGAAGTGGTGCGGCCCTATCTGAAGTCCAAAGCGCGTCGCGGTGGGATGAACGATCGCGACCTGATGCTGGCGGTGGCTCGCGAGTTCGCCACATGGAACGCGGATGCATTGCCGGTGGTGGTCATTGGTCACTCAGCCGGTGGGGCAGTGGCCATGGTGGCCGCGACACAACTCCTACAGGAGACAGTGACGGTGACGGGAGTGCTGCTCATTGACTCGAACGGAAAAATTGAGGAACTCATGGCGCCGGCATTAGCTGCTTTGCAACACGAGTCCATTCCCGTGCGCACCATCGCTGCATCGGCGGGCCGGTGCAATCGACAGGCGCAGATTGCCCACTGGTTGGCCGGGGCTTCCGATGGCTTTGTGGGGGTGCAATTAACAACTGGTCTGCATTGCGACGTGGAGGGAAGCAAGGCCGATGTGACCTGTCGCTTGCTCTGCGGAGGTGCCGCTGATCCGAAGAATGCGGCTATCGTTCATCGCCTGACTGCCGGCTGGTCGCACGCGTGGCTCACGCGTAAGTCTCATCCTGAGATTGAACCTGAAGGTCAGCGAATATCCATCTGGCAGGAGCTCAACGTCCTGAAAGTTTTGTAACTAATTTCCAGGGTGGGTTGCAGTCGTCAAATGCTTACGTCTAAAGTCCCTGCACGTCGAGAGGACGTAACTTTGACCCTTAACTTGAGGGTTAGGGTCCCCAATTTACGCACTCGAATCGCATCGAGACTTCACGGAAGGCGCGTGCTGTGGCAGCTCCGCAAAATTACATGGCATTAATCAAGGTCGTCGGCATTGGTGGTGGTGGCGTTAACGCCATCAACCGCATGATTGATGTCGGTCTTAAGGGCGTGGAGTTCATCGCCATCAACACCGACGCTCAAGCTCTCTTGATGAGTGATGCTGACGTGAAGCTCGACATCGGTCGCGCCATCACCAAGGGTCTTGGTTCCGGTGGTGACCCGGAGGTTGGCCGGCTAGCCGCTGAAGAAGCCCGTGAAGAAATTGAAGAAGTTCTCAAGGGTGCCGACATGGTGTTCGTCACCGCTGGTGAAGGTGGCGGAAGCGGAACCGGTGGAGCTCCTGTCGTCGCGTCGATCGCACGCAGCTTGGGTGCACTGACCATTGGCGTGGTGACACGTCCGTTCACCTTTGAAGGACGTCGTCGTCAACTCCAGGCCGAGAGTGGTATTGAGGATCTGCGTGACCACGTCGACACTCTCATTGTCATTCCTAACGACCGTTTGTTGCACATCAGCGACCGCGACATCTCGATGCTTGAAGCCTTCAAGTCGGCAGACAATGTTCTGCTCTCTGGTGTTCAGGGCATTACCGACCTGATCACCACTCCTGGCCTGATCAACCTTGACTTCGCTGACGTGAAGTCAGTGATGGTGGGCGCTGGCTCGGCCTTGATGGGTATTGGTTCGGCTCGTGGCCAAAACCGCGCGAGTGAAGCTGCTGAAGCAGCCATCTCCAACCCGCTGCTGGAAGCTTCGATCGAAGGCGCCCGTGGCGTTCTGCTGTCGTTCTCGGGTGGTTCTGACTTGGGCATGCACGAGATGCGCGAAGCTGCCGAGTTGGTCAAGGAAGCCGCTCACAACGACGCCAACATCATCTTCGGTGCGGTCATTGATGACTCGCTCGGTGATGAAGTGCGCGTGACGGTGATTGCCGCCGGTTTTGACGGTGGGCGTCCCTTGCCACGCACTACGCCCACATCCACGCGCCGCGAGCGCACCGCCCCGGCTGCCACACCCGGTGCAGTGACTTTCGATGACGCACCTGGCTTTGCTTCGGAGTCTGCTTCGTCCAATGTTCCCCCCAAGAAGGTTGTCGCCTTTGATGACTTCGAGGATGACTTGGACATTCCTGACTGGCTGAAGTCCTAGTACCAACCGTGACTGACGACGTCACAGCAAAGATCGTGCGCCCTTGGGAGATTTTCTCTCAAGACCAGCGCACGATCTTTTGCGTTGATCGCACCGCAGGCGATG
>JAPLBW010000066.1 GCA_026392555.1 Actinomycetota bacterium | reverse complement strand
CTCCAACAAGCGCGATTCCAAGACGCGCAAAGCGGCAGCTCGGTTTTGAATCTGCGACTTCTCGTTTTGGCAGGAGACAACGATGCCGGCGGGAATGTGCGTGAGGCGAACCGCTGAGTCAGTTGTGTTAACACTCTGACCACCCGGACCGCTCGAGCGGAATACATCCACGCGAATTTCGTTCTCTGGAATGTCCACGTGGTCTGTTTGTGCCGTGACCGGCAGGACCTCCACGGCAGCAAATGAGGTCTGGCGCCGCGACTGGTTGTCAAAGGGTGAAATGCGCACTAACCGGTGGGTGCCTTGTTCGACGCTCAAGGTGCCGTACGCATACGGGGCCTTCACCGCAAACGTCGCGGACTTAATCCCCGCTTCTTCGGCATAGGAGATGTCATAAATCTCTGTGGTGTGGCCATGTCGCTCCGCCCAGCGCAAATACATCCGCATCAACATCTGCGCCCAGTCGGCCGCGTCCACCCCACCGGCTTCGGATCGAATGGTGACCAGTGCTTCACGCGGGTCATAGTCGCCATTGAGCAGGGTGCGCACTTCAATCTCGCCAACCAGCTTTTCAAGCGCCTGGACTTCAGTCACGACTTCAGCATGAATACCCGCATCGCTTTCGTCTTCGCCCAACTCCAACAACACTTTGGCATCATCAAGGCGCTGGCGCAGTTCACTGACTTTGCGAATCTCGCTTTGCACAAACGACAGCCGACTGGTGATGGCCTGCGCATTGGCTTGGTCATCCCATAGGTCCGGCGCCCCAGCTTGAGCCTCTAACTCTTCAGCCTCTTGGCGCATCTTGGGGATGTTGAGCACCTTCTCCACACTGGTCAACGTGGAATCAAGGCGAGCTAGATCCTCAGCCGGTTCCATCGATGCCATAGGTCACAGGGTACGCGAGTCAACGTCGTTCTAATTCACCACACTGCGAGCCCGTGCGGACGCCCTAATCCCAATAGAGCCAGCACGCCCTGTGATCGCGTTAAAGATTGGTAGCCGTACGCGCGCTGAGAGCGTGACATTGACCCATCGGCCGTTCGTGCGCATGGAGTCAACCCGGAATCGATAGAACTTGGACGGCAAGCCGGCTGACTTCACATACGCCGTGAGTCGGCTATTGGCAGCAGTTCGCGACAACGGAACGGTCGTGGTTGCTTTCCCTGCATAAACAGCTGGGGCGTTGATTCCTTGGGCCGCGGCCAAACTTGCCGCATCAGCCGAAGCAACGAGTGCTCGTCGAGCCATGTACAGATGCGAAACATCTACCACCACGCTGAATAGAAGACATATCAATACCGCGAAGCCCAGGGTCAAGATCAGCACTTGGCCCTCGTCGCTGGTTCGTTGATTCACGCTCATGGCCGTTCCTGCCGGTAAACATCGACAACCACACTTTGTTTGGCGCTCATGGGAATCGAACTGAGCCCCTTCATGAAGGCCGGAACGAAAGGGACGGGCACGCTGGTCGACAAGGTCACGTCCACTCGTGCACCTGGAGAGAGGCAAGGTTTCGCTGAACAGCTAAATCGCGTCCGGACTCGTGCCGGATTTACTCCTTGATCTCGCAACACCACTCCCGACGCCAATCGAGCATTGCTTACGGCCTGAGAACCCGAATCGGCTTGGACGAACACCCGTCCCGCTTCACGCGAAGCCGCCGTCAGCGCGAAGGCAGACCTTTGCACCACAAAGGCGGCGCTCATGGCATAGATCATGGGAACCAAAAGCAACAACGAAAGATAACTGAATTCAACGAGGGCGCTTCCTCGATCATCACACGTTTTCATGGTTGCACCTCCAGCAGAGCATGACCGCGAACCGTCACAGTCGCTGGACCCCCCAACGTCCCCACGAGTGGGATAGCTGTTCGCACTGTGACTTCAGCGAAATCCAATCCACCAATGACGTGATTGCTGACAGAGATGTCGCGGGCAAACCGTGAACCCACGGACTGGGAAATACTCAAGCGCGTGCGCCCTAGTGCATCGTTCGTACTGCGG
>JAPLBW010000111.1 GCA_026392555.1 Actinomycetota bacterium | reverse complement strand
CACCAGTGCATTAATTGGTGCTGCAGTGGCTGCCAGTGCGACGGTGTGGGCGGTGCGAAAGGCTCAACGAGGCGAATCCAAGTGGGTAGAGGTCGCGGCCGACGTGGGTGAGCAGGATGAGGTCACACCAGCTTCGCTCAACCCAGTGCAACTCGGAGATGCGTAGTGTCGCCGGACTCGCTGGGTTCGAATTACTCTTCGCTCAAGTCGCTCAAGGCACTCGTATCGGCAGCTCAGTCCTGCGTCCTGTGCGACGGGCTTTCCGCAACGCGCGCCACGGTGGTGGTTGGCCACCACCCCAAGGGCGCCAAAGTCCTCGTGGTGGGCGAAGCACCCGGTGCCCAAGAGGACGAGACGGGCGAACCCTTTGTGGGCAAATCTGGTCAACTACTCGACGGGGTGCTCGAGGGCGTCGGCCTGTCGCGAGCCACAGTGGCGATCACGAGTGTGGTCAAGTGCCGACCGCCAAAGAACCGCACGCCACATGCTGGCGAGATTGCCAATTGCGCGCCGTGGATTGATCGCCAGGTGAAGCTCATCAATCCGTTAGTTGTTGTGGCGATGGGTTCGGTTGCTGCTAAATGGGCGATGGGTAAAACGACGAAGATCGGTGAAGTTCATGGTCAACTCATGCCGTGGCGCGATCGTGAACTCATGATTACGTACCACCCGTCGGCAGCTTTGCGATTTGGCCCGCGCGGCATGCCACTGGCCGCGATGCGCAAAGACTTTACGGTTGTTGCTGATCGGGTGGGGGTGTGATCATGACTTCTGCTCTGCGGGATGTGATCGTCAACTCGGCTTCTGAGATGGAAGCGCTGGGTGCGGAAGTGGCAACGTGGGTTGTGGCTGGTGACGCCATCTTGTTGAGCGGACCCTTGGGTGCGGGTAAGACCACGTTTACTCGAGGTTTGGGAAGGGCGCTCGATGTTAGTGGTGCGATTACTTCGCCCACGTTTGTGATTGCGCGCGAACATGCTGGCTCACCAAACCTGATCCATGTGGATGCCTACCGCGTCGGATCGGCCTGGGAGCTCGAGGATCTTGACCTCGAGACTGAAAATGCTGTGACCGTCGTTGAATGGGGAACGCAGATTGCCCATGGGCTGTCTGATCGCCGGCTGGAGATCACCATTGAGCGAGGCGACGAATTAGGTGATGACCAGCGGCACGTTGTCATCACTGCGGTCGGTGGGTTTACCCCCAAGGCGTAGCCTTAGCGCGTGCTACTGGCCCTGGATACCTCAACTGATCTGGTCAGTGTTGCCCTGCACGATGGCACATCCGTTGTGGGCGAAAAGGTCAATGCGGTGGAGCGTCGCCATGCGGAGACACTCAATGTCTTGATTGACCAGCTCTTATCTGATGCGCGGATTGAGGCAAGCCAGCTCACCCGGATCGTGGTGGGTACCGGTCCTGGTGGGTTTACCGGTCTGCGAGTGGGTTTGGTGACCGCGCGCACCTTGGCGCTTGCGCTGCACATTCCCTGCGACGGGATCATGACACTTGATGCAATGGCCGTTGCCGCGCGCGAACGCGGTGAGGTCGAATCGGATTTCCTCGTTGCACTTGATGCCCGCCGCCGCGAAGTCTTTTGGGCGAGTTATGTCGATGGTGTCCGCGTGGATGGCCCACGCGCCGAT
>JAPLBW010000205.1 GCA_026392555.1 Actinomycetota bacterium | reverse complement strand
GTCGGCCTGAGTTGACTTGCCAACCTTGAGCCAGTGACCCCAGTAGTCAGCCATGTTGTAGCCACAGAACGGGAGCATGGCGAAGGGGTCGCGGCGCAAAGCGCCAACGGTTCCTTCGGCGGCAGCGGTCTGTTCGGAGGAAACAGTGGCGCCGATGAAGACTCCGTGCTCCCAGTCAAAGGACTCGTTGACCAACGGAACGTTCGTGGCACGACGTCCACCGAACAAGATCGCATCGATCGGAACGCCCGCGGGGTCTTCCCACGAGTCGGCGATGATCGGGCACTGGTCGGCTGGAGCCGTGAAGCGAGCATTGGGGTGAGCGGCTGGATCTTGCGAAGCCGGAGTCCAGTCGTTGCCCTTCCAGTCAATCAAGTGAGCTGGCGGTTCGTCGGTCATACCCTCCCACCAGATGTCACCATCGTCAGTCAATCCAACGTTGGTGAAGATCACGTTGCCGTGCAGCGCAGCAATGGCGTTGGCATTGGTGCTGTCACCGGTTCCAGGAGCAACACCAAAGAAGCCAGCCTCGGGGTTGATCGCATACAAACGGCCATCGTCACCAAAGCGCATCCAGCAGATGTCGTCTCCGACCGTCTCGACCTTCCAACCAGGAATGGTGGGCTCGAGCATGGCCAGGTTCGTCTTGCCGCAGGCCGAGGGGAAAGCCGCAGCAATGTGGTGTGCGCTGCCCTGCGGCGAGGTGAGCTTGAGGATGAGCATGTGCTCGGCCAACCAGCCCTCGTCGCGAGCCATAACCGAAGCGATACGCAAGGCGAAGCACTTCTTACCCAGCAGGGCGTTTCCGCCGTAGCCGGAACCGTAGGACCAAATCTCGCGGGTTTCAGGGAAGTGCACGATGTACTTGGTGTCGCTGCAGGGCCAAGCAACATCGGCTTGACCTTCTGCCAACGGTGATCCCACCGTGTGCAAGGCAGGAACGAAGTCGCCGTCTTCGCCGATCAAGTCAAGTGCGGCGCGACCCATGCGCGTCATGATGCGCATGTTGACGACAACGTAAGGACTGTCGGTGATTTCCACGCCGAGCTGAGAAATACGTGAGCCGAGCGGACCCATCGAGAAGGGCACCACGTACATGGTGCGGCCCTTCATGGAACCGGCAAACAAAGTCTTCAATTCCGTCTTCATCTCGACCGGGTCGCGCCAGTTGTTCGTCGGACCTGCATCGGCTTCATCCAGTGAGCAAATGAAGGTGCGGTCTTCAACGCGAGCAACATCCTTGGGGTTGGAGCGAGCCAAGAACGAGTTCGGGCGCTTGGCTTCGTTCAACTTGATGAAGGTGCCCTGTTCGACCAAGAGAGCAGTCAAGCGATCCCACTCATCTTGCGAACCGTCAGACCACTCAATGCGATCTGGTTGGGTCAGTGCCGCGGTTTGCTCAACCCACTCAAGAAGCTTCTTGTTCTTGGTTGGAGCGTTTTCAAAACCTGGAACGGTCATGTAGGTCTACTCGCTTTCGCTTGATTACCACCTTGCGGTAGACCTCTAGCGTGCCTTATGCCCTTTACGAAAAGCCAACCCGGTAGGCGTGATCTTTGCGACACTGTCCCCACTAGGGTGCTGATTAGGCATAAAACGTATGGCCTAAGTCACATCAGCCACATCCGTTTCACCTCAGATGGGATCTCGCATGAAACTGCTCATTCTTGGCTGCGGCAATGCCGGGCTCGAAGTGGCAACCCGCGCGAAGGCTCTGGGCTGGGAAGTTGTCGCCACCACAACCCGCGAATCACGTATCGCCGAAATTGAGCAGGTCGCAGATAAGGGACTAGTCGTTCGTGGCGCAGACCTGGAAGCTGTTAAGGCTGCCGCGGCGGACTGTGATGCAATCTTGGTATCAGTCTCTCCTCCCATCATGCAATCACGCACTATTGAAGAGCGCGAACAGTCCTATCGCGATGTTCTCGTTGAGTCGTGCAAGAGTTCGGTGCAGGCGTGCCCTCAAGTGGTGTTTATGTCTTCTATTTCGGTTTATGCCGACGGCTTGCAGGGTGATGGCGACCTCATTGACGAAAACACTCCCCGCGCAACCTCAGATGAACCCTCGACGATCTATTACTCCTTGGCCGAGGACGCGGTCTTGTCCAGCCCAGGTGGCACCGTCCTTCGTCTGGCCGATATCTATGGTCATCCGCGTGACATCGACTTCACCGCTCGCGTAAAGCTGGCCCACGAACACATGGGCGG
>JAPLBW010000236.1 GCA_026392555.1 Actinomycetota bacterium | reverse complement strand
TGTCGGCCTTGACTATTTGTCACTTGATCGCGCGGCCGGAACATTGTCCGGTGGCGAGGCGCAGCGCATTCGATTGGCGACCCAAATTGGCTCTGGATTGGTAGGTGTTTTGTATGTGCTCGATGAGCCATCCATCGGCCTGCACCAGCGCGACAATCGGCGCCTGATCGAGACGCTGGTCCGTCTTCGCGACTTGGGTAACACGTTGATCGTTGTTGAACACGATGAAGACACCATTCGTACCGCCGACTGGGTAGTGGACATTGGTCCTGGTGCTGGCGAGCACGGGGGTCATGTGGTGGTGTGCGGCTCGGCCAAGGATCTGCTGAGCAATAAGGAATCCGTGACCGGCGCTTATCTTTCGGGTCGCAAATCTATCGCCGTGCCGGCTGCGCGCCGACCAGTGGATAAAGCACGCATGCTGTCGGTCAAGGGGGCGACCGAGAACAATCTGAAGAAGGTTGATGCCAGTTTCCCGCTCGGCTGTCTAGTGGCCATCACGGGAGTGAGTGGATCGGGTAAATCCACACTGGTCAACGACATCTTGTACTCCGCTCTAGCTCGTGAACTCCAGGGATCTCGCGTGGTCCCTGGGAGGCACCGCAAGATTGAGGGCATAGAGCTCGTCGACAAAGTCGTTCACGTAGATCAAAGCCCGATTGGGCGCACGCCTCGCTCCAACCCTGCCACGTACACAGGCGTGTTCGATCACATTCGCAAAATTTTCGCTGCCACCCCAGAAGCCAAAGTCCGTGGTTACCAGCAAGGTCGCTTCTCATTTAATGTCAAAGGTGGCCGCTGTGAATCGTGCAGCGGTGACGGCACGCTAAAAATTGAAATGAACTTCCTGCCCGATGTTTACGTTCCCTGTGAAGTGTGCAGGGGTGCGCGATACAACCGCGAGACGTTGGAAGTGCACTTCAAGGGCAAGTCCATTGCCGATGTTTTAAACATGCCCATTGAAGAAGCCTTAGACTTCTTTGAAGCCATTCCTGCGATTGCTCGACACTTGAAAACGCTCAATGATGTGGGCCTGGGGTATGTGCGGATGGGCCAATCGGCTCCCACCTTGTCTGGTGGGGAAGCGCAGCGCGTGAAGTTGGCCTCGGAACTCCAAAAGCGCTCAACCGGTCGCACGGTGTACGTGCTGGACGAGCCCACCACTGGGCTTCACTTTGATGACGTTGCCAAACTTCTTGGCGTTCTGGGCCGTTTGGTAGATGCCGGCAATACGGTGATTGTCATTGAACACAATCTTGATGTCATTAAGACCGCTGACTGGATCATTGACCTAGGACCTGAGGGCGGCGGTCGTGGTGGGGAGATCGTGGCAACCGGAACTCCGGAGCAGGTAGCAGCCAACGCTTCCAGTTATACCGGGCACTACCTCGCATCCGCTCTGGGCGTTACGGTCCCGGGTAAGAAACCCCGGAAGCGAACAACCTAACTTCGCCCTTTCGTCTAGAGTCGGAAATCCACGTAGGAGGCACGAATGAGTCCATCCCGTAGAGGCGTTCTCCAAACCGGCGCGATTATCGCGGTGGCTGGCGCGGCTGCGCCATTGCTTGCTGCCTGTGGTGATGATCAAGTCCAAGGCGGTGCTACCGAACCGACGACCACGCCGGCGGCGAAAGGCGGCGCCCCTGAGGGGATCGTGGCCGTTGCGGATATTCCTGCGGACGGATCGGTCGTCAAGATCGTTGATGATCGCAAGATTGTGGTGACGAAGTCCGCCGCCGGCCAGGTGCATGCATTCAGCGCCGTGTGTACACATAGCGGCTGCACCGTTAAGGGCGTCGAAGCCGGCTCGATCCTGTGTGTGTGTCATGGGAGTCAATTCAATCCGGTAACTGGTGCTGTGGTTCAAGGTCCGGCCCAAACACCCTTGGCCACGATCCCCGTACAGGTGCGAAACGGCATCGTTGACTTTGCGTGAGCTTGATGACACTGCTTAAACCGGCGACTTCGGCGATCCCAGTGGAGCCGGGTGTCTATCGTTTTTTTGATGCTAATCAGCAAGTGATTTATGTCGGCAAGGCAGCAAACCTGCGCTCTCGCCTGACGTCCTATTTCGCAGATCCTGTCACGCTTCATCCGCGTACCAGGTCAATGGTGGAGCGAGCCGCCAGCGTTGATTGGACCATTGTTCACAGCGAGGCGGAAGCATTCCAGCTGGAGTATTCCTGGATCAAGACCTATGAACCGCGTTTTAATGTCAAATATCGGGACGACAAGTCCTATCCGTACCTGGCGGTGACCGTGGGTGAGCCCTTTCCCCGCGCCCAAGTTGTACGCGGGCAGCGTAGAAAAGCCACGAAGTATTTCGGACCGTACGCACAGGCATG
>JAPLBW010000054.1 GCA_026392555.1 Actinomycetota bacterium | reverse complement strand
CATGTCAACATCTTGTCTGCGTCGGTGAGCACATCAAAGGATCGGATTGCGATGAGCCGTTTCACCTTTGAAATGGCTGACCCCAAGCACCTCGATCACGTCTTACTAGCCGTGCGCGGTGTTGGCGGGGTGTTTGACGTGTACCGGGTTACTGGCTGAACTCAGCCAGCGCGCTTTGCGCCTGCAGGAGCCATTCTTGACGAGCGGTGATTGACTCATTGGCTTGGTCAACACCACGCTGATCCCCCTTAGCTGAAGCAGCGTCTCGCTGCTTCTCCAGCTTGGCAATAACGCCCAGTAGTTGATCGACGGCATCTTGAGATCGGGCTCGAGCGGCAGGGTCTTGGCGCTTCCACAGTTCTTGTTCAGCGTTGCGAGCGGCATCTTCGACCTTCTTCAGGCGCTGCTCAATCTTGGCCTTGTCGTCGCGCGGGACGTGACCGATGGCTTCCCAGGCCTTGCTGATGTCCCGCAAGGCGGCCTTAGCGCTGCCAATGTCGGTGATGGGCAAGAGGGCCTCAGCCTTGGCGGCCAGTTCTTGCTTGGCCGCCAAGTTGGCTGCGTGCTCCATGCCTTGTTCAGCGTCCTTCTCGTTCTTACGCGCGAAGAAGGCATCCTGTGCGGCCTTGAAGCGCTGCCAGAGTATTTCGTCGTCGCCCTTGCCGGCCCGACCGGCGGTCTTCCACTGTGCCATCAGGTCCCGGTAGCGGCGCGAGGTTTCGGCGAGGTCAGCGCTGGTGGTCAAGGCTTCAGCTTCATCGGCCAATCGCGCCTTGATGACCTTGGCTTTTTCGCGTTCAACGTCCAAGGCAGCAAAGTGTGAGCGGCGAGCGCGGTCAAAGCTGGTACGGGCAGCACTAAAGCGCTTCCACATTGCTTGTTCAGTTGAGCGGTCAACGCGCGGAGCGTTCTTCCATTCTTCAAGCAAATCCCGAAACCTGTCACCAGATACTTTCCAGGTTTTGCTGATTCCAAGTTTTTCCGCTTCAATCACCATGGCTTCGCGATTGGCTAGTGCTTTCGCCTTGTCAGCTTTGCGCTCTTCCTTGACGGCTTCCTTGCGCTGGTCAACCAGGGCTACTGCCGCATCAAGACGGCGATCCAACGTGGCAAGGTCGCCAACGGCTGCGCCAGCGGCAACTTGTTCCTTCAATCGCGCGATGGTGCCTAGGGCGGTTTCAGGGTCGACTCCGCCGGCCTTGAGGCGCTTTTCCAACAGGGTGACTTCAGCGTTGAGTCCATCAAAGCGTCGTTGGTAGAAGCTCAAGCCTTCCTCGGGGGGACCGGCTTGCCATGAAGCAATCAAGCGTTCTTCGTCTGCGACGCGTACGTATACGTTGCCGGCGTCATCGACGCGGCCCCAGTCTTGGCTGCTCATGGTGTCCTTACGGCTCGTTGCTTACTCGTTGGAAGTGCTCAATGTAGCCAACTTTGGTCCGCCTATTGGGGGAGTTGGTATTTCTCGAAAGAATTAATCTTGGACATCACGAGCTGTTGGACCGGTGAACCGTCAGATTTGCCGTCCTTTACGCCTGCAGCAGCCACTTTGTCCACGATCTCCATTCCCTTGGTGATGGTTCCAATGACCGAGTAGTTCGGCGGGAGGGGGGAGTCCTTGTAGATGATGAAGAACTGGCTGCCGTTGGTGTCGGGGCCGCTGTTGGCCATGGCCACCGTCAGGCGGGGGTAGATCACGGCTCCACTGCCCGCGTCCTTAAGGCCGGGGTTCATGTTTTCGTCGATCACGGTGTAGCCCGGACCGCCAGTGCCGGTACCGGTCGGGTCGCCACACTGCAAAACGAAAATTCCGGAGGTGGTCAGGCGGTGGCAGGGGCTGTTATCGAAGTAGCCCTCAACGTTCTTGACCCCACTCTTGTCATCGCCTGGAATGCGCTGTATGGGTGCACCGGTGTTGGCTAGGAAAATCATGTTCTTGGTCAAAGTGGGGGCGTTGGCTTCAAATTCGATTTCGATGTCGCCACAGTTGGTCTTAAGGAACATTCCCAACGTCTTGTCTTTGGCGAGTTGAATTTGGTTATAGCCAGGGTTGTACTTCTTGGCCTTAGTCGAAATGGTTTTGACTTGCTTGCAGTTCGCCACCGTTGGCTTATCGCCGTTAGTTGACGTGGAGTTGGCGGAGGTGTCCGTGCTGGCGGTGTCGGAGGAAGAGGACGATCGGCTCATGGCCTTGGAAATTCCAATTCCACCAAGGATGACGACTAAGACCACAGCGCCGATGATGACGATGCGACTTTTACGCGCGCTGGCAGATGCCTGCTTTGACGCCTCCAGTTGCTCAAGCTCGCGCTTGAGCTTGTTCTCGGCGCGCTCGCGATCCTTGCTAGTCATGTTTCCTCCATCTATCCAGTGGTCCATCCAACCCGCGAAGACGAGAGGGCGGACCAAGAGCCACGGTGGAGTCTAGAGCCGCGTGGGGCGGCTGTGAATCCTTGGTGCCTCGCTAGGCTTCACTAGTCCAGACGAATCTGCGCCTCGGAGGGTTCCCGTGTTCGTAGCCGGCTTTCCAGCCGCTGCCTTTGGCACCAACTGCTATGTCCTGGCCAGCGGCCCCGGTCAAGAGTGTGTGGTTGTGGACCCAGGCACCGATGTGGGACCCCAGTTGGACGAGATCATCGCTGAAAACCGCCTGAAGCCGGTGGCTGTCCTGCTCACCCACGGACACATTGACCACACATTTTCGGTGACTCCCGTCTGCGGTGCGCGCGGGATTCCGGCATGGATTCACCCCGGCGATCGGCACTTGTTGGTTGACCCCATGTCTGGGCTCTCGGCCGAGACCAAGCAGTTCTTTGGTGGTCGATTGGAGTGGAGCGAGCCGGATGACATCAAGGAGCTCGCGGATGGCGCGGTCATGGACATCGCTGGCATGCACATCACGGTTGACCACGCCCCTGGACACACTCAGGGATCGGTGATGTTCCGACCAGCGATGGATACAGGCGCTGACCCGTTGTTGATTTCAGGGGATGTGCTTTTTCGTGAAGGTATTGGTCGCACCGACCTGCCTG
>JAPLBW010000234.1 GCA_026392555.1 Actinomycetota bacterium | reverse complement strand
TAGATCATCGTGGGAAGCTCCCGGTGCTCCAAGATGAACTCCAGCACCCATTGGACTTTGGGGTTGGCGCGAATAACGTCGGATTGGAGAGCGTTGCATGCCGCACGCACGTGGTGATAGAACATGGGCGAAAGGCTCATCAGGCGCGACTGCTGCGTTTGCACACGAAAATACTCCTTGTAGTACGGTTCCGTCATCTGAAGAACCACTTGCTCGTGCTTGACAACGGGGAACTCTGCATCTCCGTGCGCCACGTCCGCAAACGCGAAAACGTTCCCGAAGAACTCCTTGATGTTGGTCTTGCGCACCAGCGTACGCGCATAATGTAGCGAGACTGCTCCTGGAAGGCCCTTGACCATGGCCACCAGGTTGACAATGTCTTCTGTGACGTTGTAGCAAGGAGTCGCGGTCAGCAGCACGACCTTACGGGCAGTGCCCGCCGCCGTCAAGGCACAGAGAGACAATGGCGCATTCGGGCGAATGTCCACACCGCACTTGTCGAGCACGTCGATGATGTCAACAATGTCGTCCGAGGATTGCCCATGTTGCAGCGCCGACAAGCACTTCTCCAGTCGCCTCTCGTTGATTTGTTGCGTGACGTGCATTTGTCTCAAGCACCTCCGGCAGGCTTCGAAGATGGATGTGCGCAACTTGTGGGCTTCGTCCATGATCAGGAACGCGTTCCGAGCCAACTCTTGGTCGTTTCGCCACGCTTTCGCGAACTCTTCGTACGTCAGGAACGACCAGCCATCACCGTCGTGGTTGAAATCACGCTTGAGCGTGTCCTTGAAGTTGCTCACCAGCGACTTGGGCGTGACCACCAGCACTTTTAAACCACTCATAAGCGCTGCAGCGATGGCAGTCCTGGTCTTGCCGTTTCCAGTCGAGTAGGCGAGTATAAGCCCATGCACGTCAGGGCGCACCAAGTGATCCACCGCCTTCTTCTGGAAATCGTACAATGCCGGGAACAAATGGGCCACCGGTGGCACTGGCAACGGCGAGTGCAGGGGCATGGATGCTGCTGGGAGAGCGGCTGGGAGAGCGGCTGGGAGTGCGGGTCGCTTGCTGGGTCGAGCAACTACTTCGGGCGATGACGAAGAAGAAGACGACACCGAAACCACCTCGACCTTTTTGCGCTTCGTGGTTGGCCCAGCGGGGGATGGCCCTGGCGAGTACGGGGGCGGTGGACCGTACGACGGCGAAGGCACCGAGGACAGCGCCGGCAAAGGCACCGAGGACAGCGCCGGGAAAGGCACCGAGGGCAACAGGGACCCCATGGGAGGCACCAGCAGTGACATCCCCTGAAACGCGGCTTGAAACGCCTGGGTCATGGCCTTGTAGGCGTTGATATCCATCTGAGCACAAAAACACAGCCTGAGAAACCATACCCGTCACACCTAACAGCACACACCTTCATCAATTCGGCAAACAACACGTCCAGCGAAGCGTCGTCCACGTGAGACAGCTGATAGTGCAGTCTGGCCTTCGCCATTGGCGTGGTTGCGTTAGTGATCGTCGTGAAGAACGCGTGTTCAACCGATTTGATGTCGTTTCCACAGAACTTACGACGCACGTAGTCGATCAAGCTGTTCTGCCGTTCTTTGGTAAACAGTCCATCGGTGATGAGGACGTCCGTGTACATTTTGATCGCGGTTTCAAGCGCTCCATGCGATCGTTGCGCCATGGACATGGTTTCTGTGTCCTTTAGCTGACCCCTGGCACTTGAGATTATGAACGGGTTATTCCTCGGCCGGCTCAGGTCAACCCCGGAATCTATTTCAACCCCCAAAATCTATTTTTAGTAGTCCCAGTGGAATCCTACTCGAAGGCTCTGGGTCCCAGTGGAATTCTACCGGAAGGCTATGG
>JAPLBW010000187.1:10077-32336 GCA_026392555.1 Actinomycetota bacterium | reverse complement strand
CCGCTCCTCGAGCCGTTCAGCGGGCGCCAATTCTTCGCCGGAATCGCGCACGACCCGAGTCGCCAATCCCAGAACAACTCCCGCAACAGTGGCGTGGATCCCGCTGGTGTGAACAAAACCCCACAGCGCAAGTGCCAGCGGCACGTACACCAACGGTGACTGCACACGTTGTCGTTGCAGGATGAGGTAAACGATCACCAGTGCAACAGAGCCAAGCAACCACAAGGGTGCCAATGCATCGCTATAGAACAACGCGATGACGGTGATAGCGCCGAGGTCGTCAACAACAGCGAGAAAGGCGCGCAGTGCTGGCGGCAGACCGCGTCCAATGATGGCCAGCACTGCGAGTGCGAAAGCAATGTCGGTGGCGATCGGGATACCCCAGCCTTGGCCTGCACCTGGAGTGGAGGAAGTAAAAGCGAAGTAGATCAAGGCGGGCAAGGCCATGCCACCAACAGCCGCAGCGATCGGCAAGAGGGCGTCCCTGCGGTTGCGTAAAGACCCAACGACTAACTCGCGCTTGAGTTCCAACCCAGCGACGAAGAAGAAGAGGGCGAGTAGGCCTTCGCCGGCCCAATCGGCCAACGTCAGGTGCAGGCCCCACGACTGTGGACCGATGGTGAACTGCGTGAGGTCGAAGTACGCATCACGCCAAGCCGAGTTGGCCCAAATCAACGCAACTGCTGCGGCGATCAGGAGTAAAACCCCGCCGACGACTTCACGGCGCAGGATTTCACCCAGGCGGACGCGCTCAGCCCACGCAAGCCTGCCAAATACAACGCGACGCTCAGTCATGATGGACCAAGTTTACGTCCTTAGGCATCGTCGGCAGTGGTCATTCCGCTGGCAATAAGTTGCACGACCGCAGGATCAGCCAAGGTGGTGACATCGCCTAGGGCTCGGCCTTCAGCGATGTCGAGCAAGAGTCGACGCATAATTTTGCCGGACCGTGTTTTGGGGAGCTCTTGCACGATCATGATCTGGCGCGGTTTAGCGATGGGTCCAATTTCCTGGCCGACATGGTTGCGAAGTTCCGCACCAATCGTGTCGGCATCGACGTTGTTTTCCCCGCGCAAGATCACAAAGGCGACGATGCCCTGACCGGTGACGTCATCCTTGGCGCCGACCACTGCGGCTTCTGCCACGCGTGGGTGAGACACCAAAGCGGATTCAACTTCAGCGGTAGAAATGCGGTGACCGCTGACGTTCATCACGTCGTCGACTCGTCCGAGCAACCACAAATCACCATCGAGGTCGCGGGTGGCGCCATCACCAGCGAAATAGAAACCTTGCTTGGCGTAGCGCTGCCAATACGTTTCGATGAACCGTTCGGGATCACCCCAAATCCCACGTGCCATTGAGGGCCACGGCTCGGTGAGAACGAGGTATCCCCCCACACCATCGGGTACGTGGGTCCCTTCCGCATCCACAACATCAATTCCGATGCCAGGCAACGCGCGCATTGCCGATCCAGGCTTTGTCGCCGCGACTCCAGGCAGTGGGCTGATCATGATGGCGCCGGTCTCGGTTTGCCACCAGGTATCAACGATGGGGCAGTTGTTGTGTCCGATGACTTCGCGGTACCACATCCACGCTTCGGGGTTGATCGGTTCGCCTACGCTGCCAAGGACTCGAAGTGAGGACAGATCAAAGCCAGCGGGGAGCTCGTCTCCCCACTTCATAAACGTACGCAGCGCGGTCGGTGCGGTGTAGAAAATGCTGACCCGATACTTCTCAATCAGTTCCCACCAACGGCCACGGTGGGGGGTGTCGGGCGTTCCTTCGTACATCAGTTGCGTTGCACCGTTGGCCAGCGGCCCGTACACGACATAGCTGTGTCCGGTAATCCATCCCACGTCGGCGGTGCACCAGTACACGTCAGTGTCAGGGTTGAGATCAAAAACTGCCGCGTGAGTGAAAGCTGCTTGAGTCAGGTAGCCCCCGGTGGTGTGCAAGATTCCCTTGGGCTTACCCGTAGTTCCCGATGTATAGAGAATAAACAGTGGGTGTTCGCTGTCAAAACTTTGAGCCGAATGCTCAGCCGGTTGCGCAGCTAGTTGCTCATGCCACCAGAGGTCGTGCTCAAACCATTCGACATCGCTCTTCGTCCGTTGGACAACGAGTACGTGTTCAACAGTGGGGGTGAGCTTCACCGCTTCATCAACGATGATCTTCAGGGGGAGTTCTTTGCCACGCCGAAATCCGCCGTCGGCCGTGATGACAACTTTTGCCTCCGCGTCGTTGATACGCGAGCTCAACGAGTCGGCGCTGAAGCCGCCGAAGATGACGTTGTGGACTGCCCCGATGCGAGCGCAGGCCAACATCGCCACGACCGCTTCGGGGATCATCGGCAGGTAGATCGCTACTCGGTCGAGCTCGCCCACACCCAGGGCAGCCAGAGCGTTGGCTGCTTGGCACACCTCAGCGTGCAATTGCGCGTACGTGATCGCGCGAGTATCGCCTGCTTCACCCTCGAAGTAGATCGCTACGCGCTCACCTAATCCGTTGGCTAGGTGACGATCAAGACAGTTTTCGGCCACATTGAGACGACCACCGACAAACCATTTAGCGACGGGTGCTTGTGACCAGTCCAAGACTTCTGACCAGGGGGACGTCCAGTTCAGGCGCTGGGCTTGTTTGTCCCAAAAGGCCAATCGGTCCTGGTCTGCCTCGTCGTAAATTCCTGGTTGGGCGAAAGCCTGACGTGCAAATTCAGGAGTGGGTGCAAAGGTGCGGTTTTCCTGGTTCAGATTGTCAATGCGTACCGGGTCTACAACGTCACTGTCGAAATCACTCACGAAATATCTCCCCAAGGGTGTTCACCTCTAGAGTTGGTCAGGTGCAACCACTCGTAGAGATCGCGCGAAAGACTGCCGTGCGTCAGCAGCTTGAGTCAGCGCGTCTGGCTACTGACGAGGTTATCGCTCATCGTGCGCTTCGACGACACGGTGGAGATATTGCACTGGAGTCGTCTTTGCGAGGCGCTCGCGCATCAGCAGCGCTCATGGGAGTCGATGTTGACCTGGAGTTCCTGCGTAGCGGAAACCTTCGCCTTGATCATCCAGGCCGTCCGATAGCCCAAGCGGCCCTGCGAGTAGCACAAGAAGTCCCCCAGATTGAGGCTATTTGGCGACGCTCGCCAGTCCAGGCCTTGGCTCGTTTGCACGTAGTGGCAGCAGCCGATTTGGCCGAAAGCGTGGGAACGGATCGGATCGGTCGACCTCGTCCCAACGATGAGGGTGATCCGCAAGACCCGATGGACCTGGCTTTGCCACCCGTTGCCGATATTGCACCGCGGCTGATGCGACTCAACGCGTTGTTGCTCAACGACAAGGAGACACCTGCCTTGGCTATGGCTGCTTACACGCACGCTGAGCTCATGGCGATTCAACCCTTTGGATTGCGCGATGGGTTAGTTGCGCGCGCGGCCGAACGCTTGGTGTTGCGCACGCGAGGGTTTGATCCGCGTGGACTGGTGGTCACCGAAGCGGGACACCTGAGCGTGGGGCGAACCCAGTACTTGTCCCTCATTAAGGGTTATGCGGGCGGATCAGACCGGGCAGTCGCCGATTGGATTAACCACTGCGCACATGCTGTGCGAACAGGCGCGGCAACGATTGAAAAAGTGTGCACCCAGTTTGAGAGTGAGTGACGTCGATTAGTCGGTCGTAGAACCGCGACGTCGAACGGCGTACCAAATCAATCCAGCAGCCGCTGCCGCGCCACCGAGCGCTACTGCAGTCAACGTTGGCTTAGCGGTGATCCCGCTGGCAAAGCGCTGACGCAGGGGAACGGGCTTGTTGAAGGTCAAGATTGGCCAATCGCGGGCCATGGCCTCGCGTCGCAAGGGTCGGTCAGGGTTAACCACCGAGGGGAAACCAACTGATTCCAACATCGGCAAGTCCGTGGCGGCGTCGCTATAGGCGTACGACTGTGACAAGTCGTAGCCCTGTACGTCAGCGAGGTCGCGCATCGCTTGCGCCTTGTTTTCGGCGTAGGCGTAAAACTCAATCTGCCCGGTGTATTGACCATCAACGATGGCAACTCGTGTACCGATGCTGTGGTCAGCTCCGAGCATGGCGCCAATAAGTTCAACAATTTCTTGACCGCTGGACGAAACAATGACCACATCGCGACCGGCAGCATGGTGCTCGTCAATCAGGTTCGCGGCTTCTTCGTAGATGATGGGTTCAACAGCTTCTTGTAAAGCTTCCGCGACGATCTCGCGGAGTTGATCGGCGTCCCAACCTTCGGTGAGGGCCGACAAGTACTCGCGCATGCGTTCCATTTGATCGTGGTCGGCGCCGCCGAGGACGTACACGAACTGGGCGTAGGCACTGCGCAAAACATCCCGTCGATTAATCAGGCCGCTGCGATAAAGCGGGCGACTAAACACCAGCGCTGATGACTTAGCGATGACGGTTTTATCAAGGTCAAAGAACGCTGCGGGGCGCTTGGCCTGGGAACGTGCACCAGTGCGGGCCGGCTGCGGAGTGGGGGAAGATGCAGTACTCACTCTCTAGAGCATAAGCGCAGGTGTGGACAAAAAGCAGTTTCCCGACGCTGAGTTGTCGTTTCCACAGGCATGTTCATCCCCAATTCACGCACCAGGTAGGCCTTGGCGGCTGGTTTCCGCGCCACCCTCACGTTCGATCAGAGGAGGGCGGATATGACTGGCAGAAACGGTTCACCGTTGGCGCGGGTGATTGTTGTGGTGGGCGCGCGCGGTGGCGCGGGCGCGAGTTCATTGGCAGTAGCGATAGCTCAGTCGAGTGCACAGGAAGGAAAGCGGGCTGTCCTGCTTGATGCGGATGAACTCGGCGGTGGCATTGATTTGGTGCTCGGAGCTGAGGGTCATCGCGGCGTGCAGTGGACTGAGTTGGCTGCTGTTGATGGTGAACTTCCAAGTCAGGCTCTCTTTGAGGCACTCGCCGTTCATCGAGGGGTGCGTTTTTTATCGTGCAGTCGCGATGGAGGCACGTCAATTTTGCCCGAGCTGCTGATTCGGGTCATCCATGCGCTCCGACAGTCCAGCGATCTCATTGTTCTCGATTGCCCTCGGCATAACGACGGCTTGCGTTCCGTCTTGGGAACAGTGCAGTGCGAGGTTTTGATCGTGGTACCCAACGAAGTGCGGGCAGTGGCTGCTGCGAGTGCGTGGCTCTCGCGATTTGCCCGTTTTACAGTTGCGATGAGCAGCGTGGTGGTTGAGCTACCAACGGGTGGCCTGTCGGTGCGAGCAACCAAAAAGCCGTTAGGTGTTCCCACCGTCGGAACCGTCCGATATTGCTTGGCTACTGCACAGGAACTTGATCGGGGTAGCGGAGTGCGCTCGGGAAAAAATCCGTGGACATCCGTATGCAGTGGCGTGCTGGATCAAGACAGGGCGCGGGTGGCTTGATGATCCTGACGCCAGACCTGACCATGTCGGTACGCGAAACGTTGGCTCAACAGTCGTTGGCCCCTGATCGCGATTCGATCGCGCAGGCCATTCGTACTCAATTCCCGGTGGTGGGTGAAGCCACTGTCGATGAGCTCACGCCATTGATTCAGGCCGAGCTGGTTGGTTTTTCGGTCGTGCAAGACCTCGTTGATGATCCGCACATCACGGATGTGGTGATCAATGGTCCGGAATCCATTTGGGTTGATCGGGGCGCAGGACTAGTGCGCGTGAATGCTGCGTTTACTAACGAAGGTGAGGTTCGCCAGTTCGCGGTTCGGCTCGCGGGCAGCGTGGGCCGGCGTTTGGATGATGCCAATCCCTATGTTGATTGTGGGCTCGATCGCGGCATTCGGTTGCACGCGGTGTTGCCACCGATTTCGGGTTCGGGGACGTTAGTGAGTTTGCGTATCCCGAGGGTCAGCGGATTTTCATTAGCTGAATTGCAGGCAAGTGGCTCCTTGGGCGTGCAGGCTCTCGAGTGGTTGCGGGTGATTGTTCAATCGCGCGTGGCCTTTCTTCTGACCGGAGGAACAGGAACAGGTAAGACGACGTTGTTATCTGCTTTGTTGTCTCTCGTCGCACCTGATGACCGCTTGGTACTGGTTGAAGATTCGGCCGAACTTAGACCGCAGCATCCGCACGTGGTGTATTTGCAGTCTCGTCATCGAAATATCGAAGGCGCCGGCGAAGTCAGCGTTCGCGATCTTGTTCGGCAGGCACTTCGGATGCGCCCCGATCGACTCGTGGTCGGTGAGGCTCGCGGTCCCGAGGTCATTGACCTGCTGTCAGCGATGAATACCGGCCACGAGGGTGGCTGCGGGACCTTGCACGCCAATAGTCCGGCCGATGTGCCAGCACGGGTAGCTGCGCTGGCTGCCCCAGCGGGTTGGTCGCGCGATTCGGTCATGGCTCAGCTGGGATCGGCCCTTGATGTGGTCCTTCACGTCAATCGCACACCGGCGGGGCAACGTTGGCTTCAAGAAATCGCCGTAGTTCGGTCAGTGGATGATCGAGTCGAGATTGTCCCTGCGCTTCAGTGGGATTGCACTGGTGCGATCCACAGTGGCGCTGCCTTCACAGAGTTGTCGGCCTTGGTCACGCGATGAATTCCTGGGCTCTGGCATCGCTTATGGCAGGTGTGTTCGCCTGGTGGTTCAGTCCGCACCAGCAGCGATTGCGGTCGGTAGTCCCTTCACAGCAGTTGGCCGTTGTCACCGCGGGCAAACAATGGTGGGTACGCATTGATGCGCGCGCGCGAAGGACGCGTCACACAGCGCAACGTCGCCGAGCCATGGTGGATCTGGTGGAAGCCCTAGTGGGTGAACTCAATGCGGGGCAGGCACCGATTCAGGCATTGCAGTTCGCCTTCGATGCAGGACCTGTCGACTTTCACCCTTTTGCTCAGTCCATTCGATTAGGCGCAGACCCGCTCACACAGTGCACCCGGTTAGCCCAGATTCCCGGTTGTGAAGCAGCACTTTCTCTTGCAGCGTGCTGGCGTGTGGGGTCCAACGCTGGTTCAGGTTTGTCAGACACGATGGCTCAGTTAGCCCAAGGGCTACGTGATGACTTGACCGTGCGTGCCGAAGTGCAATCCCAGATTGCTGGTCCGCAAGCCACCGCTCGATTCCTTGCAGCTCTCCCCGTGGCTGGGCCGGTTCTCGCAACGGCCCTTGGTGTCAATTTCGCCACAGTCCTTTTCACCACTTCTGTCGGACATTGGTGTGTGGCTCTTGGGCTACTACTCGATGCGTTGGGTTTGTGGTGGGTGCATCGCATCACGACATCGGCGTACCCCGCCGCATGAGGTATCTCGTTGCAGCGGTCGTGGGTGGGAGCACCTATTACCTCGTTGCCACGTTGAGAGGTGCTTCGCGATGGCGTTTGCGAGCGCTAGGTATTGCTACTCGCCACACCATCCCCGGGAACTCAAACAAAGGCTTATCGCCTTCGGTGGTGTGTGGTTTGGTGGGGTGCATCTTTGTCCTTGTTGCTCCGTCGTTGTTTTCGGTGGTGTGTGGCGCAGTTATCGCAATCACCGGACCACGCTTGCTGGCGCGCTTGGAATCTCGAAGCGATCGGGTATTTCGTCAACGCTGTGAACGTGATCTGCCGCTGGCGTTGGATCTAGCCGCTGCTTGTCTTGTGGGTGGTGCTCCCGTTGCAACAGCGATGGCAGAGGTCGCGCACGCGATCGGAGGGCCGTTGGCCCAGCAATTAGATGTGGTGATCAAACAACTGCAACTAGGTGCAGATCCAGTGGTCACCTGGCAATCTCTGGGACCTGGTGAGGAACTCAAACGAGTCGGACAGGCATTGGCTCGTAGTGCGCGGGCTGGTTCGGTGAGCGCTCAGGTGTTGCAGTCGATGGCTCGTGAGTCGCGACAGCGGTCGCGCCTTGAGGGACAGGCCAGGGCTCGACAAGTGGCCGTGCGAACTGCGGGCCCGCTGGGATTGTGTTTCCTTCCGGCCTTCGTACTGCTGGCGATCATCCCCGCGGTCTACGGCGCAGTCGCGCCGCTGCTTGGCTAACCAGGGAAGTCAAGCCCGTTTTCCCCATCTGGGCTGGGCTTGCGCTGTATTTAGGCCGGTATTGATCGCTCACGCCTCACGGGTTGTTGATTGTCCAGAGTGTCTATTGATCCACAGTTTGCTGTTGAGGTGCACACAGTGATGACGCTGATTGATCACACTCCCGTCACGCCTTAACTGAGGCGACGTTCCGGCCGCAGCCGGTTGTTGGAGGTTTTGTGAGTCGATTTAGTCACGTACTAAGAAGCCGCTTCTCATGTATTACCCACAGTGAAGCAGGAATGGCGACTGCCGAATACGCAGTGGCCACTGTTGCCGCAGCTGGTTTTGGCACCGTTTTGTTTAAGCTGCTGACCAGTGACATCATCCGAGAATTTTTGATGGACCTGCTGCGCCAGGCCCTTTCTTTTATCTTTTGATGCTGGCGCGCCGGCGAACCTCATCACGAGGTTCCGTCACCGCTGAAGTTGCACTCGCTTTGCCAGGTGTGATCATCGCCGCCTACCTGATGATGTTGGGTGTGGTTGTCGTTGGACAACAGGTGCGATGTCACAGTGCTGCTTCAGCGGTCGCGCGCGCGGTCGCGCGCTTCGAATCGCCCGCCGCCGTTGATCGATTAGCCCAGCAGGCACTGCCTGCTGGTGCTCAATGGGTGACATCGACTTCTGATGAATTGGTTACGGTGAACGTGACATGGGCATTGCCAACAACGTCCCTGGGTCGTTGGTTTCCCGTAGTGCGGGCGCGGGCGGTGGCACCCGTTGAGCATTAGGCGCAGATTCATAGGGCGCGACAGTGGTGCCGGTGCTGTCTTAGTGCTGAGTGGGTTGGGGCTCGTCCTGACCTGCTTCCTCGGCGCCTTGTCCCTTGTCAGCGTTCTTGCTTCGCATCAGCGCGCGCAAACTGCGGCGGACTTCGCGGCTTTGGCTGCCGCCTCAGGCAGTTGGCAAGGCTCGTCGCCAGCGTGCGATCAGGCGCGGCTCGTCGCCGAGCTCAACGGTGGCTTACTGGAGGGCTGCCTATTGACGGCGGAATCGAGTGATGTGCGTGTCCGGGTCCGTGCGCCTTTCGGCTTCACCGTTATCGCGCAGGCGCGGGCCGGCGTAGCGCTGGGTTGATGGATCGTCGTCGCTTTTGTGTGCAATTTGCTTCGAAATGGGGCGTATTCCTGATCTAATCAATCTATGGACATCACGGTTACCTCACCTGAGGCCGGCGGCAAGCGCCTGGCTGTCGAGGGTGACGTCGACGTCCACACGGCGGATGAGTTTCGACGCGTCATCGCTGAATCCGAAACTTCGACACCTCTGATTATTAATTTGTCCCAGGTTTCCTTCATGGACTCCACGGGTTTGGGCGTATTAATTGGTGCCTTGACGCGCTCGCGTGAAACAGGCTCGCGCTTGGTCCTTGAGGCGCTTAGCCCACGGGTTGATCGCCTACTGAGCCTTACTGGCATCGCTGAGCAGTTCGAAATCACCGAGTAATTCGGCCTTTTTAGGCGCAAAGCTTGGCGACACCGCCCAAATCTGGGCGCAGAGCCGCTTCATTGGGTAGTTTTCGCCCGTGTTGACCGTAGTATCGGCACGCCCTCATCGCTCGTCGATGGTGGATTACTTACCGTGCCTGACCAATTCGCCTTCCCCTATTTAGGCGCTTGGAAGGCCTCATCCGAGGAGAACGAATGTCCGGGAAACTTCTCGCCGTGGGCGAGATCTCCCTGAGTGGGAACAACCTCACTTTGATCTATGCAGTCGTGGCCGTGGCCGTTGTTGCATTGTTGGTGGCACTTGCCTTAGTCCGGCAAGTCCTCAGCGCCAGTGAAGGTACCGACTCAATGAAGGAGATCGCAGTTGCGATCCAAGAGGGTGCGTCGGCGTACTTGAACCGCCAATTCCGCACGCTTGCTATTTTTGCTGTCCTGGTCTTCGGCCTGTTGTTCCTGCTTCCCGCCGAAACAACGGCTGAGAAGATCGGTCGATCAGCCTTCTTTGTCGTCGGAGCTTTGTTCTCCGCCATCACCGGTTACATGGGTATGTGGTTGGCCGTACGCGGAAACGTTCGCGTGGCCGCTGCTGCTGGTGACGACGAGCCCAATGGCGAACAACGTGCCATGAAGATTGCCTTCCGCACCGGTGGTGTCGCGGGAATGTTCACCGTTGGTCTGGGCCTCCTCGGGGCTGGAATTGTCGTTATTGTGTACAAGCAAGACGCACCCACCGTGCTCGAAGGATTTGGTTTCGGTGCCGCACTGCTCGCGATGTTCATGCGTGTGGGTGGCGGAATCTTTACGAAGGCCGCCGACGTCGGTGCTGACTTGGTCGGCAAGGTCGAGCAGGGCATCCCTGAGGATGACCCGCGCAATGCTGCCACTATCGCTGACAACGTTGGTGACAACGTGGGTGACTGTGCGGGTATGGCTGCTGACTTGTTCGAGTCCTACGCCGTGACCTTGGTCGCCGCATTGATCTTGGGTAAGGCCGCTTTCGGTACCGAAGGTTTGGTCTACCCGTTGATCGTTCCGGCTATCGGTGTCTTGACCGCGATCTTGGGCATCTTCTTGGTTGCTCCGCGCGCGGGCGACAAGAGCGCTATGACAGCGATTAACCGCGGCTTCTTTATCTCAGCGGTCGCGTCTGCTGTGCTGGTTTCCATCGCCACCTGGTTCTACCTGCCTCCAACATTGAAGGAGTTGCAGATTCCTGCGGCCGATCTTCGCTCGTTGGTAGGAAACAACACCGATCTGTTGAACAGCAACCCGCGTATCTTGGCAATTGGTGCCGTAATTATCGGCATCGTTCTTGCTGCTGCGATTCAGGTTCTCACCGGATACTTCACCGAGACGAACCGCCGCCCCGTTGATGATGTCGCGAAGACTTCATTGACTGGACCAGCAACGGTGATCTTGTCCGGTGTTTCGTTGGGCATGGAGTCGGCTGTTTACTCAGCTCTCCTCATCGGTTCAGCTGTCTTTGGGGCCTACCTCCTTGGACACGGCGTGCTCTTGCTCTCGCTCTTCGCGGTGGCATTGGCCGGAACCGGATTGCTCACCACGGTCGGCGTCATCGTCTCGATGGACACCTTCGGCCCTGTTTCTGACAACGCTCAAGGCATCGCTGAAATGTCGGGCGACGTGGACGAGGAAGGCGCTGCCATCCTCACCAGCCTCGACGCCGTGGGTAACACCACAAAGGCCATCACCAAGGGCATCGCGATCGCAACGGCAGTTCTAGCTGCGACCGCATTGTTTGGTGCATTTACCGATGCCGTGCAAAAGGCAGTCCAAAACGCCAACGTCACGCAAGCTCAGGATGAAGCACTCAGCCAGTACGAGCGGTTGCAGTACTTCGGCATCTTGAACGTCGGAGACCCGAAGAACTTGTTCGGTTTGCTCATCGGAGCATCCATCGTGTTCTTGTTCTCTGGTCTGCTGATCAACGCGGTAACCCGCGCTGCCGGCGCCATCATCTTTGAAGTCCGTCGTCAATTCCGTGACGACCCGGGCATCATGGCAGGCACCAGCAAGCCGGAGTACGGCAAGGTCGTTGACATCTGCACGCGCGACTCGTTGCGCGAACTTGCTACCCCTGGGTTGGTCGCGGTCATGACGCCAATTGCTGTTGGATTTGGTTTGGGTATTGGCGCCTTGGGCGCGTACCTCGCCGGAACCATCGCGGCTGGCACCTTGATGGCCGTATTCTTGTCCAACTCCGGTGGAGCATGGGACAACGCCAAGAAGTACGTCGAAGACGGCAACTATGGTGGCAAGGGATCACCGGCACACGAGGCCACCATCATTGGTGACACCGTGGGTGACCCCTTCAAGGACACCGCTGGTCCGTCGATCAACCCATTGCTCAAGGTGATGAACCTTGTTGCGCTGTTGATCGCCCCTGCTGTTGTGGGTCTGTCGATCGGAAGCGGTGCAGACGCATCCTTCCGTTACATCATTGCTGCGATCGCCCTGATCGTGATTGTCGTGGCGGTGTTTGTCAGCAAGCGTCGGAGTATCGCGGTAAGCGATAACCCCGAAGCTGGCCTCGACAACGAGGAAAGCGACGCACTGGTCTAACTAGTTAGTCAGCAAGAGCCCCCGGTCATCACAGATGTGGTGCCGGGGGCTCTTGCTTGTTCGGCTGGCCCGTTCCTTGCCGCTAGATCAGGGCAGGTCTGGGCTCTAGGCACGATTTACCCACAACCGCCACGCCGAGGACACCCCCCTGATTGGCACAACACCCCTCTTTACCGTCACACTGCTCCACCGTGGCTACCTCTTCGAAAAAGACCGCACCCGATGGGTTGCGCCGACTGGTGATCGTTGAATCCCCAGCTAAGGCCAAAACCATCGAGAAATATTTGGGTGCCGGCTATGTCGTCGATGCCAGCGTTGGCCACATCCGCGACCTGCCCAAGAAGGCTGCAGACATCCCAGAGAAGTACAAGAAGGAGCCATGGGCTCGCCTCGGGGTGGACGTCGATCACGATTTCGCGCCGATTTATGTCGTGGATGCGAATAAGAAGAAGAAGGTCGCCGAGCTTAAGGCGTTGCTCAAAGAAGCAGACGAACTTCTCTTGGCTACTGATGAGGACCGCGAGGGTGAAGCCATTGCTTGGCACCTGCTCCAGGTCCTCAACCCCAAGATTCCGGTTCGACGCATGGTCTTCAACGAGATCACGCCTGAAGCCATTCAACGGGCCGCGACAGAAACGCGTGAGATCGATCAAGACCTTGTTGATGCGCAAGAAACGCGTCGAATTTTGGACCGGCTCTATGGGTATGAAGTCTCGCCCGTGTTGTGGCGCAAAGTCATGTCACGCCTGTCGGCTGGTCGGGTGCAGTCGGTGGCAACCCGCTTGGTGGTTGACCGCGAACGCGAGCGCATCGCTTTTACCTCGGCGCGGTATTTCGACATTGAAGGTGTGTTCGACCCGGGTGCGTTTACCGCGCGTCTGGTGACCGTTGATGCGGCGAAAGTTGCCACGGGCCGGGACTTTGATCAAAGCGGACAGCTGAAAAACGCTGATGTTGTGGTGCTGGACGAGGCGACCGTCAACGCTTTGGTGTCCGGACTGACTGGTTCAACATTCGCAGTGCGCTCGGTCGACGACAAGCCCTACCGTCGCTCGCCGTCTGCTCCGTTTATGACATCGACCCTGCAACAAGAAGCCAGTCGCAAGCAACGTTGGGGTGCGCAGCGCACCATGCGCGTGGCACAAGGCTTGTATGAGCGCGGTTTCATCACCTATATGCGAACCGACTCGACCACATTGAGTCAAACAGCTTTAGATGCTGCACGCAGTCAAGCACGCGAACTGTATGGCTCGGAATATGTCAGCGAGGTTCCGCGGCGCTTCGACAAGAAGTCCAAGAATGCGCAGGAAGCACACGAAGCAATCCGTCCCGCTGGTGATGTGTTCAAAACTCCAGCCGAAGTTGCTGGCGAATTAACCGGGGACGACTTTGCGCTGTATGAATTGATCTGGAAGCGCACGGTTGCGTCACAAATGACCGATGCGATCGGTCGTACGGCGACGTTGCGCTTGGGTGCGAAGAGCGCCGACGGTAAAGATGTCGAATTCAGTGCGTCCGGAACGGTCATCACGTTCCGTGGATTTATGGCTGCCTATGAAGAAGCAGCCGATGATGAGAAGACCGAGACCGATGACGCCGAGCGCCGTCTTCCACCGTTGAGCGTGGGCGATTCCGTGACCGCATCAGCACTGATTCCACAAGACCACAGCACAAACCCGCCCGCGCGTTACACCGAAGCAAGTTTGGTTAAGGCACTCGAAGAACGCGGAATTGGTCGTCCGTCTACGTATGCATCCATCATGGGCACCATCCTGGATCGCGGTTACGTCAACAAGCGTGGATCAGCACTGGTGCCGACCTTCTTAGCGTTTGCCGTAACTCGTTTGCTCGAAGATCACTTTGCACACCTTGTGGATTACAACTTCACGGCGAGCATGGAAGATGGCTTAGACGAGATCGCATCAGGCAATGCGGATATGAAGCAGTGGTTGAGTCGCTTCTATTTCGGCGGCGATGACCTGGTCGGTCTGAAGACCTTGACTGGTGACCTGGGCGAAATTGATGCGCGCGACAACTCCACCTTTGCGGTCGGGGATCCCGGTCTGGGAATTAATCTGCGCGTCGGCAAATTCGGCCCCTACCTCGAACGCGAAACAGAGGGCGAATTGCAGAGGGCGAACGTCCCAGCGGACATGGCCCCGGATGAATTAACCGTGGAAAAGGCGGAGGAGCTCTTTGCCATCCCTTCGGGCGAGCGCGAAATGGGCGTTCACCCCGAATGGGGCGTCAGCATCGTGGCCAAATCGGGTCGCTACGGGGCGTACGTCACGGAAGTTTTGCCCGAAGGTTCACCGAAAACTCTCAAACCACGAACTGCTTCGTTGTTTGCGAGCATGCATCTGGACACCGTCACTCTTGAGGATGCACTGCGGTTGCTTTCTTTGCCGCGCGTTGTTGGTGTTGACCCCAGCGACGAACAAGAGATCATGGTTCAAAATGGTCGCTATGGCCCGTACCTGAAAAAGGGCACGGACTCACGCACTATTGCCAGCGAGGACTTGATCTTCGCCATCACGCTTGATGAAGCGCTGGCGATTTATGCCCAACCCAAACAACGAGGTCGTCGTGCAGCGGCACCACCGATGCGTGACCTGGGTATCGACCCATCAACGAGCAAGCCCGTCGTGATCAAAGAAGGCCGCTTTGGTCCTTACATCACCGATGGCGAAACCAATGCGACCGTTCCGAGTTCGGCGGATCCGATGACGCTGTCGGTTGACCGCGCGTTCGACCTCTTGGCCGCTAAGCGCGCCGCAGGCCCGGCGCCGAAGAAAACGGCAGCTAAGAAGTCCACAGCGAAAAAGGCGACTCGCAAGACTCCCAAACCGCCGAAGTCCACCACCGCGCGAACAGTGAAGAAGAAGTCCGCCCGTAAGTCCTAAGTAGATCGCGGGGCGTCGTGGCTCGCGACTAAGGTCTAAACCGTGACCTTCGAAGCCAGCTCGCCATCTACCGGCACCTTTGTCGTGTTTGAAGGTGGCGAAGGTTCCGGCAAAACTACGCAGATTGCGCGCTTGGCGGCCTTTATGCGCGCTAAGAATCTCACGGTGGTGACCACCCGCGAACCCGGCGGCACCGTGGTGGGCCAATCAATACGCGGCCTGCTGCTTGACCCAGCAACCGGTGAGTTATCACCTCGAACTGAAGCTCTGTTGTACGCCGCCGATAGAGCAGAACATGTTGCCGCTGTGATCGCACCTGCTTTGAGTAACGGTGATGTGGTCCTGAGCGATCGCTACGTTGATTCGTCGTTGGCCTATCAAGGGGCGGGGCGCGAACTCAAGTTAGATGACGTTGCTTTGCTGTCGCAGTGGGCGACCGATTCGCTGGTCCCGGACCTAACTGTGGTCTTGGACATTGATCCGCGAGTAGGGATGTCGCGCTTTGAAGGCGCCGATCGACTCGAAGCTTTGTCACTGGACTTTCACGATCGCGTGCGTCAAGGGTTCCTCGATCTGGCAGCCCATGCACCCTCGCGCTATCTGGTAGTCGATGCAACACAGTCACCCGATTCGGTGGAGTCGTTGATTCAAGCACGCGTTGTTGAGTTGTTGGACCAGGCATGAGCGTTTTTGATGGCCTCGTCGGTCAAGAGATGGCAGCTCACGAACTCCAGGTAGCAGTGACAGATGCGCAACTCGTTTTAGGTGGTCAAGCCGGCCCCGCGATGACACACGCCTGGCTGTTCGTTGGCCCGCCGGGGTCAGGTCGCTCGCTTGCTGCTCGCGCATTTGCGCAAGCGTTGCAATGTAAAGAGGGGGGCTGCGGGCAATGTAAAGACTGCCTTGATGTCGCAAACCGCACACATCCCGATGTCGTCATGACCGAACCCGTTGGTGTGCATTACGGAGTCGAAGACGTTCGCGAGCTGGTCGCACAAGCATCGGGATCCCCGATTCGCGGTAGGTGGCGGGTGTTTATTTTGGAGGATGCCGACCGCCTGGAGTCCCAGCAAATGGACTGGAAGCCCGCCAACGTTTTGCTCAAGGCCATTGAAGAGCCTGCACCCCACACGGTCTGGATTTTGTGCGCACCTTCTTTGCAGGATGTCATCGCGACGATTAAGTCGCGCTGTCGGGTGGTGTCATTGCGCACACCATCGGCGAGCGAAGTCACCGAAGTCCTGATTACCAAGTACGGGGCTGAACCCGAGCTGGCGGCAGCGGCAGCACGGATTTCACAGGGCCACATTGGTCAGGCACGGCGCTATGTCCGCGATGAGGACACGCGTAATCGGCATAGCGATGTGATGAATCTGCCGGCTTCCCTGACAACCTTGGATGCGTGCATTGAAGCTGCCGCACAATTCGTTGAAGCCGCGGATGAGCGCATGAAGGACAGCGTCAAGGGTCGTGACACACAAGAACGTGAGGATGTTCGTCAGGTCTATGGGGTGGGTGCTCGCGGGATTGAAGCCCGGGGAGTGGCAAAGGCTCTCAACGATTTAGAAAAGACCCAAAAGCGCCGGGCAAAGAGAGCCCGCTCGGACGCAGTGGATCTGGCCCTCTTGGACTTGCTGTCCTTTTATCGGGACGTCTTGATGGTGCAGTGGGGCGCTGATGTTTCTCTGATCAATGAAGAGTTTGTAACTCAGCTTCATGCCGCGGCCGCTGGTGCATCTCCAGAGATCACCATGCGCCGGATCGAAGAAGTCCTACGCACTCGCGCGACCTTGTCGGGCAACGCTGCACCGCGATTGGTGCTCGAGGCGTTGTTCGCCACGTTGCGCGACCCTGCTGTCGCACACTGATCCAATTGGACTAGATAAATACCGACTTTAACCCGCTGGGCAGTTATGGTCTTGGGGTGAGACGTTTCCCCCTTGTCGTCGTCGCGGGCTGCCTGCTGGCCTTGACCGCGTGTTCAACTCCGCCCGCACCCGAACCAACGGTGACGACGCTGCCTGGGCCCACTCTCACACCCACGCTGACGGCAACTCCTACTCCCACGCCAACGGTAAACCCTGCGCTCGCTGCTTTTACGACCCAAAAATTGAAGTGGAAAAAGTGCGAAGGGAACTTGGAGTGCACCACCTTGCTGGTGCCACTCGATTATGCGGCGCCTGAATATTCCCCACTCAATATTGCCGTGATCCGTCGGACTGCGACGGACACGAAGAAGCACAAGAACGCCATCGTGGTTAATCCCGGTGGTCCAGGTGGTTCTGGTTTTGACTACGTCGCCAATAGCGGCACGATCGTTGGCTCGTCAGTGTCTAAGACCTTTGATGTTGTCGGCTTTGACCCACGCGGTGTTGGTCGTAGTTCACCAATCAAGTGCTTGACCCCCGCACAATCAGACCGGTTCTACGCCTCGGATGGATCGCCCGACAGCGATGCTGAGGCGACAGCAGTTTTCCTTATTGGCAAAGAGTTTGCGAAGGTCTGCGAGTACTCAGATCCCACGATTTTGGGATTCTTAGGCACTCGAGAATCGGCCCAGGATATGGATATTTTGCGGGCAGCACTGGGTCAAAAGCAGTTGAACTATGTAGGTAAGTCCTATGGAACCTCGCTGGGAACCCAATATGCCAAGCAGTTCCCGACCAAGGTTGGTCGGTTCGTTTTGGACGGTGCAATTGATCCATCCCTTGATGCTGATGCCTTCGCGGCTGGGCAAGCAACAGGTTTTGAACGTGCGCTACAAGCTTTCCTGAAGGACTGTGTGCAGCGGTCGAGTTGTGCGCTGGGTCGATCGGTGACCAAAGCACAGGATCGACTTAACGTTTTCTTCCGCCAACTCGATGCCACTCCGGAACAAGTTGGTGATCGCAAACTCACCGAAGCACTGGGGACACTGGGAGTCGCGGCCTCGTTGTATTCATCCGATTCGTGGGGGACGCTGCGCAAGGCACTGGCTCAGGGGTTGCGCGGTGATGGCCGCGGCTTGCTGGCGTTGGCCGACTACTACTCCAGCCGCAATGCGGACGGAACCTATGCCGACAACAGTTTGGACTCCTTCTATGCGATCACCTGCTTAGATCGAACAGACTCGAAAGGGATCGACGCGATTCAAGCCTTGGCTACCAAGCTGACCGAAAATAACTCGTCCACCTTCGGTGGATTCATTGCCTGGGGGAGCACCCCGTGTAGTTCGTGGCCGGTTAAGGCAACACTTGTTCCTGAAAAAGTCACGGCAGCCGGTTCTAGACCGATCGTGGTGGTGGGTACGACTCGAGATCCGGCCACTCCCTTTGAGTGGTCCCAGTCTTTGGCCAACCAGCTGGCAAAGGGTGTTTTGGTCGTCCGCGATGGCGATGGTCATACCGGCTATCGGCAGGGAAATTCGTGTGTCGATGAGGCCATTGATGGTTACCTCCTGGACGGCAAACCTCCGACAGACGGCTTGATCTGCTGAGGCCCATCACGATCGCTCGGGTATGCTCGGCGCTTCATCAGGAAGCTGATGGTCGCCGCCTTAGCTCAGTCGGCTAGAGCGACGCACTCGTAATGCGTAGGTCCCGAGTTCGATTCTCGGAGGCGGCCCCACCTGGTTAAGGCCCCGCTCAAATGAGTGGGGCCTTAACCATTATCGGTGACTAGTGCTGGGCGTTCTTGAACCGTTCGTACGAGCGGACGATTTCGGCTTCAGCTTCCTCGCGGCCAACCCATGTCGCGCCCTCAACAGACTTGCCAGGCTCGAGGTCTTTGTAGGTTTCAAAGAAGTGCTGGATTTCGAGGAGCTCAAACTTCTCAACGTCTTCTAGGTCCTTAAAGCGGGTCATCCGAGGGTCATGGGCTGGAACGCACAAGACCTTGTCATCTCCGCCCTTTTCATCGCTCATGCGGAACATACCCACGGTGCGGCACAGGATTAAGCAACCGGGAAATGTTGGCTCATCAAGAAGGACGAGTGCGTCCAAAGGGTCGCCATCTTCGCCCAGACTGTTTTCAATAAATCCGTAGTCCTCGGGGTACATCGTTGCGGTGAAGAGCATGCGGTCTAGTCGAATTCGCCCGGTCTCGTGGTCAAGTTCGTACTTGTTCCGCGTCCCCTTGGGGATTTCGATAAAGACGTCAAATTCCATGGTTCTCCTTGGTCGGTGCTCAAACGAATGCCTTTATTGTTTCGCCCGCCAACCGGCGCAATGACAGGGGAGGGGTGGCTGCCCAGGTACCAGATGCGATAAGTGGGGCGGGCGCAAAGACCACATATTTCGCTTGTTGAACGGAATTCGCTGTGGGAGGTTAGGCCGATCAGGTGAGGCATTGACCTACCCGATCAGCCACTTCTGGCGCATCCTTGGGCGACCGCGTACCTTATATACATGCGTATTTTGAGCCCGAGCCGTAAATTCCAAGCCGCCCTTGTTGCTACTTCTGTAGTCGCCCTCGTGTTGGTGCCGGTCACCAGCGCCAGCGCGAAGTCCCAGAGCAGTGAGCACCAGCGTGTGGTGTCCTATTGGACTCCGTCAAACATGGCGAGCGCCCAGTCGTTGGACTACACCTTTGACAAGGGCAGCAAGGTTGGCCGGAAGGTCACGGCCACGCCAGCGACTAAAGCGATTAAGCGATCGAGCATTGCTCCGGCCTTGTCCAGTGCAACCTCGACGGGCAGCTCCTGGGTTGATGGTGGACTAGCCTTGGCAGCCACGGGCAAAGTGTTCTTCAACGTTGGAACCTCCCGCTATGTCTGTTCCGGTTCAGTTGCTCAAGAATCTGATGCATCGCGCTCCATCGTGCTCACTGCCGGCCACTGCATTTATGACAATGCGACGCAAGCTTTTGTCACCAACTTCCTGTTTTACCCCGACTTCGACTCCAATCCCAACCCAGACTGTGCTCTGACGACCTACGGGTGCTGGACGGCAACCGCTTTGGTCGGACACTATGGATTCACCAGTCAAACCGGATTCACCAATCAAGCAACGAACTACGACTGGGGTTTTGCCGTCATGGGTTTGGGTGGCAAGAACTCCACTCAACTTGACGCCACAGTGGGTGCGTTCCCGTTGGCCGTGCCTGGATTTACTGCAGCAGGTGATCAGGCCTATGCCTTTGGCTACCCCCAGGCGGCTCCTTATGCGGGTGCTGACCTGACCTATTGCTCAGGTGCCATCGCTGAGGATTCGGGCAACGGCAACTCCACGTGGGGTCTGACCACCTGCACGATGACCGGTGGTGCATCCGGTGGCCCGTTGAGTGGTTTCGGCACTGACCGGGGAAGTTTGTCTTCGCTGAACTCTTATAAATACACCGCTGCTGCCAACGGTATGTATGGACCGAAGTTCAACGCCAACACCACTGACACCTTCAACGCAGCGTTGACGGCATCGGCTAACACCAGGGTCGGCGCTCCGGTTGTTGTAGCTAAGCCCGTTGTTGCGGTGAGCATCACCGGAACGCTGGTAGATAAGGCAACGTTGACCGCTGATACCTCGGCTACTACCGGTGGTGCGGTGACGTCGTGGACTTACCAGTGGACTCGTGCAACGACTTCGACCGGCTCGTACTCCAACATCACCAATGCGACGAATTCCACTTATGTGCTGACGTCATCGGATGTCGGGCGCTACCTCAAGGTGCGCGCCACCGCCACGAACACGGGTGGATCCTCAACGGCAACCAGCGCGGCAACTGGAATTGTGTTGGGTATCGCGCCTGTTGCGCGAGTAAGCATTTCTGGAACGACGACCGTGAGTAGCCGTTTAACTGCTTCCACCTTGGGCACCACTGGAAGCACGCCGATCACGTACACCTACCAGTGGTTACGTGCAACTACTTCTGCCGGTACGTACATCGCGATTAGCGGAGCGACTTCTTCGACGTATCGCTTGGTGACGGCCGATCGTGGTCAATACATCAAAGTGCGCTTGATTGCTACGAATACTGCGGGCACGAGCACCGCCACCAGTTCTGCCACCACGATCATCGTGTAAGGGGCTCTTACTTACTGCTGATACCGCCGTGAGACTGCTAACGTCAATTAACGTTACTTCTCACAAGGGGTTTAGATGTCTGATCAAGTGCCGGTTTTCTCCAATGGCAAGCCCATGACTACCGCAACGGGTCAGCCTGCAAGTGAAAAATCTCGGTTGGCTGCGTCGCTGCTCTGCTTCTTCCTAGGTGGCTTGGGCATCCACCGGTTCTATGTCGGCAAGGTAGGCACTGGCCTTATTCAGTTGTTCACCGCTGGTGGCTTGGGTATTTGGGTGCTCATTGACTTCATCATGATTCTGGTCGGCACTTTCCGTGACAAGGAAATGCGCGTCGTATCCAACTGGTAGCTCAGGTGCCAACTAGCGAGGAGAGAACTCCGTGACGATTAGCCCAGATGGCCAGTTTGAATGGGATGGATCGCAGTGGGTGCCTCGTGCCCCGGGGTCAGTTCCGCCCCCGCCCCCGATGGCAAGCCCAATGGGCTACGGCGGTGTTGTTAATCCGCCGAAGAGCAAGATTGTTGCCGGAATTCTCGGAATCCTGATTGGCGGTTTGGGCATTCACCGGTTTTACCTTGGTTACATTGGCATCGGGATTGCTCAGATTGTGGTCACCCTCGTCACCTTTGGTTTCGGTGCAATATGGGGCTTCATCGAAGGGATCTTGATCCTGGTGGGCTCGGGCATCACCACGGATGCTCAGGGGCGTCCCCTGTCAGATACCTAAAACCGGACCGTCGGGGCCGGAAATCACCCTGTTGCCCATGGGGTCGCAGTGGTTCGCGGGTGGCTTTTTTGGGCTAGGGCGGTAGTCTATGCATGGCCGTGGCGCTCTAGGGCGCCTCTTTCCCATCGCGGCCTGGAGGATCTGTGCGCGTCCACAGCAAGGCGATTACTGCTGTCGCGGTCGCTGTTGTCTTGCTGATCCCCACGACGTTGAGCGGGACGGCTCTCGGCGCAACAGGGCTAGCCAATGACAAGACCATCCCCAGTAAGCGCACGGTCAACGAGGCTCGGGCCAAGGCACAGGCCGCACGAGGTCAAGTCGCCGCATTACAAACCAAGATCGCTGCCTCGTCAGCCAAGCTAGTCACCCTCGGTGCGAACCTTTCGGACGCTTCTGAGTTGTACAACGGCGCTGTTTATCAAGAACAACAAGCCAAGCAAAAATCGGATGCTGCAGCGAGTGAAGCAGCAGCGGCGGATCAAAAGGCAGCTGCCACTGCAACCGAACTCAATCTGTTTGCTTCGGCTGCCTATCGAAGCGGTGGCGACATCGCGCGTGTTAGTTCAATGCTCAGTGCCAACGAGCC
>JAPLBW010000187.1:0-10067 GCA_026392555.1 Actinomycetota bacterium | reverse complement strand
TGGTGATCGCCAATCGACAGCGCTGCGTCGGGTGAACGTGGCTCGTGCTGCTGCGTTGGTATTGAAGGGACAAGCTGCTCAAGCTCTCGCGGATCAGCAGGCGGCCACCGAGCAGGTGAAGACTTCTCGTGATCAAGCCCAAGACCTCGTTGATGAACAACAACGTCAAGCAAATGAATTGACCTCGCAACAGGGCCAATTGCGAGCGCAGGTTGCCTTGCTCTCCTCCCGTAGCGAGCGATTGGCAGCCCAACGCACGGCTGGCCTTGCCGCTCAAGCAGCTGCCGAAGCTGCAGCAGCTGCCGAAAATGGTGCCGGCGATGGTGGGAATCTCGATATCCCTCGTGGCATCTTGCTAGGAATGCCGGCCAATGTTCCGGAAGGTCGCCAGCGCGGAACCAAGGCGGGCGCTGCGCAAGCAGTTGCTTATGCACGTTCCCAAATTGGGAAGCCTTATCTGTGGGCAGCCGATGGGCCGGAGAGTTTTGACTGCTCTGGTTTGGTCTTGATGGCTTGGGGTCAGTCCGGTGTCTCGTTGCCGCACTGGTCTGTTGCTCAATATGCAACGGGAAAAAAGATTTCTCTAGCCAATATCCGCCCAGGCGACATGGTCTTCTTCGCCAACGATTTGACCGAATACCGATCTATTCACCACGTGGGTCTGTACATCGGAAATGGGCAAATGATTGAAGCCCCCTTTACCGGTGGCTTCGTTCGCGTTTCATCAATCAACCGAGCCTCGCTGTTTGGTGCCTCGCGTCCCTAGTTATTGATCCTCACCGTTTCTCTTTTCATTTCAGACTGCACAGGAGAAGTTGCGTGCCGAACTCACGAGGGCTCCTCATCGGAGTGCTCGCACTGGTTACCGGTGCAGTCATTGCCCTCGATGCGTTCGGTGTGATCAATGGCCCGATTAGTCGAGCCTTGGCCCAACGCACCTTCGCCGACGAAGCCACCGTTCCAGCGCTGCCGCAAAGTGGTCAGGTCGTCCCCGTTCTTGATCCCAGCACGACAGTGACGTCGCCTGGTCCCACCACCGCAGGCCTGACCAAGGCCCTGCGAAGCGTTCTAGCTTTGCCTTCCCTTGGCAAGGATGTATCGGTGGTCGTTCTTGATGGCCAAACCGGTCAACAGCTCTATGCGCGCAAGGAAACTAAGCCGCAAGGCCCGGCATCAACAGCCAAGTTGATCACTGGGATTGCGGCACTGGCGACCTTGGGCTCGGACACTCGAATTTCCACTCAAGTCGTGGACAACGGTTCGTCCATCACCTTGGTTGGTGGTGGCGATCCGACTTTGACGAGCAAGCCCAATCGCAAAGCGGGCACAGCGTCCATTGCGGAATTGGCCACGACGACTGCCTCGTGGTTGAAGCGCGCGAACCGAACATCCGTTGTTTTAACTTTCGACGATTCCTTGTTTACTGGTCCAACTTCGGCGCCCACGTGGCCCGCGTCGTATGTAGCTAGTGGAGTCGTTGCTCCGGTGACTGCGTTACAAGTTGACCGCGGAAAGATCAATCCACCAGCACGTGCGCGCGCAAGCGATCCATCCGAGCTGGCCGGTCAAAAATTTGCGCAAGCCTTGAAGGCGCGTGGAATTTCAGTGAAGGGAACGGTCAAGCGTGCCACCGCTGCTGCGGGTGCTCCGATTATCGCTTCAGTCCAATCCCCGCCGATCACCGAACTTGTTGAAGTGATGTTGACTGATTCTGATGATGATGTTGCGGAAGTTTTAGCCCATCTGGCAGGGGCCCGGGCCGGCAACGGTGGGTCTTTCGCCGGTGGTTCGGCCACGACCCAAAAAGTGTTGGACAACTTCAAGATTTCCCGTGTTGGCTTGGTCTTGTCGGACGGCAGCGGGCTCTCACGATCAGATGCTGCAACTCCGTTGACGCTCGCACAGGTGGTCTATACCTCGAGTCGATCCAAGGATCGTGGTTTGCGCAGTGTGTTAAGCGGACTGCCCATTGCTGGATTGACCGGAACCCTGGCTGATCGCTATCGCACGGCCGCTACGCGCGCCGGTGGTGGCGTGGCGCGAGGAAAGACGGGGACATTAACTGGTGTGTCCTCGTTGGCAGGCACTGTTGTTGATCGGCAAGGCCACCCATTGGTCTTTGTGATCTTGGCTGATCAGTTGACGGCGGGAGGGACTCTGGCCGCTCGCGACGGAATCGATCGCATGGTGGCCACCTTGGCACAGTGTGGGTGTCAGTAAGTTGGACACGTGAGTGACGCGATGATCGACTGGAGCTTGGCTGTCAGTACAGCTCAGCACATGTTGCCCAACGGTCCACCCATCGAAGCCGATGCGGCCCAAGCCCTGATCCACTCGCTGTATGCCGCCGCTGCGGAAGCGGAGAAGCATATTGGCCAGATCACTCAGCTCAACCCCATTGCGCCTTTGGCCAAGATCGCCGTTGTTGATCGCCGTAAGTGGGCGCAGTCCAACGTCGAAGGCTTTCGCGCCGCGATTACTCCGCTGGTGGATTCATTGCTGGAAAAGCGTGAGAGTGATTCTGCTGGACCGCGAGCGACGACAGGCCTAGTTGGTGCCATCGGTTCGCGCGCTACAGGCTTTCAAGTCGGAACGTTGTTGGCCTATATCGGCACCAAGGTGTTGGGCCAACACGAACTCTTTACCCCGGAGGGCACTGCACCGCGGTTGCTGTTGGTGGCACCCAACATTGTGACGGCCGAGCGTAATTTGGGGCTTGACCCGTGGTCCTTCAGGTTGTGGGTGTGCTTGCACGAACAAACCCACCGCGTTCAGTTAGCGACAGTTCCCTGGCTGGAACCGTTGATCCGCGCCGACCTTCAAGAGTTTTTTGAAGCCGCTGATGTGGATGTGGCCACCGTGCGCGAGCGCTTGGGCACCGCGGTTTCCGCCGCAGGTGCGTCCGTACGAGGAGAGTCAGGCCGCTCGTTGCTGGAAGCTGTTCAGACGCCAGAGCAGCGCCAGATCTTGGATCGCCTCGTTGCCTTGATGTCGTTGCTTGAAGGCCATGCGGACTGGGCCATGGACGAGGTCGGCGAGGATGTCATTCCCGATATTGCTCAGGTTCGCGCTACCTTTGAAAAGCGCCGCAGTGGGGTGGGAGCGCTGGATCAAGTGTTGCGTCGGCTTTTTGGCCTTGATCAAAAGCTCGCGCAATACCGAGACGGTGCAGCCTTTGTACGAGGCGTGATCGACAAAGTGGGGCTGGAAGGCTTCAATCAGGTGTGGACCAGCCCAGATACTTTGCCGTTGCGAACAGAAATTGATCAACCCGCATTGTGGGTTGAACGAGTCCACGGCTCCGGAGGAGTGTCATGAGCGGACCTACGCCAGCTACAGCACAGACGCGTAACGCGGTTAAGGATTCTCTGCAACCACTCGCCGCCGGTGATTTGGTCTTGGTCGCGTGTAGCGGTGGAGCAGATTCTTTAGCGCTGGCTGCTGCTGCGGCTTTTGTAGGACCGCGCGAGGGGTTTCGCGTGGGAGCCATCACGATTGATCATGGCCTGCAACCAGGGTCAGACCAACATGGCGAAAATGTTGCTGGGCAATTGCGCGGATTGGGATTGGGACCGGTTGAGGTCGTTCGGGTAGATGTGGGAACTGATGGTGGCCCAGAGGCCGCAGCCCGAACTGCTCGTTATGCAGGATTAAATGAGGCGGCTCAGAGGTTAGGTGCCTCAACAGTCTTGCTGGGACACACGCTCGACGATCAAGCCGAAACGGTGTTGCTGGGACTAGCTCGCGGATCGGGTGCGCGATCGTTGTCGGGAATGGCTGCCAGCAATGGAATGTATCGTCGCCCGTTCTTGGGATTGACACGATCAACCGTGCGAGAAGCGTGCGTGGCTGCGGGGCTTGAGCCCTGGGACGACCCGCACAATCAGGATCCGCGATTTGCACGTTCGCGGCTGCGCAACGAAGCCATGTTCGTACTGGAAGATGTTTTGGGTCCGGGAATTGCTGAAGCCTTAGCGCGAACTGCCAGTCAGTTGCGCCAAGATGCTGATGCCCTCGACTCGTGGGCAACATGGGCCTTGGAATCCGCGTTGCATCCCGAAGGTGGTCTGGTGATTGAGGTGCTGGCTGGATTTGAACCAGCAGTTCGCCATCGCGTGGTCAGGCGAGCCGCAGTGAGTGCAGGCTGTCCGGCTGGCTCGGTCTCCAGTAAGCACGTGGATGCCATGGATCAGTTGGTGACGCATTGGCATGGCCAAGGATCAGTGAGTTTGCCTGGAAACCTCGTTGCATGGCGCGCAGGGGACCGGCTCTACTTAGCCGCTGCAGCGCAATAGAGTTCGCGTAGACATGTCCCGTCGGTGTAGGAGTCAAAGTGTCGGCAGCTGACCTACCGGTCGAGATTGAACATGTCTTGGTGACACAAGAACAAATCGCTCAACGCATCAGTGAACTCGCCGCGGAAATTGATGCTGACTACGCAGGTCGAGACGTATTGCTCGTTGGCGTTCTCAAGGGCGCCATCATGGTGATGGCTGATCTGTCGCGCGCGATGTCATCGGACCCTGCTGTGGACTGGATGGCGGTTTCGTCCTATGGCGTGGGAACTAAGTCCTCTGGCGTCGTGCGCATCTTGAAGGACCTTGATATTGATATCAGTGGACGCCATGTGCTGGTGGTCGAAGACATTGTCGACTCAGGTTTGACGCTTTCCTGGCTCTTGCGAAACCTGAACTCACGTGGCGCTGCGTCGGTTGAGGTGTGCACGATGTTGCGTAAACCTGAAGCTGCGCGGGTGGAAGTGCGAGTGAAATACGTGGGCTTCGACATCCCAGCTGAGTTCGTCGTGGGTTATGGCTTGGACTATGCCGAGCGGTTCCGGTCGTTGCCGTATGTGGGAGTTTTACGCACGACCCCTTAGTGCCTGGCGATCGGAGTCGTGTGGTGTGTACTTTGGGCAAGGAAATGACGAGGAAATGAGTCAAGCTGTGTCAACCGTTGGCAGTCATGGTGGTCTACGTGAGCTAGTGGTCGAGCAACTGCGCGAGGAAATCATCACCGGAGCGCTAGGACCGGGTACCCCAATCCGAACAGAAGCGGTCATGAAGCGTTTCGGCGTTTCCAATTCCCCTTTGCGTGAAGCCTTCGCGCAACTTTCGTCGGAAGGCCTCATAGACATCCACCGCAATCGCGGAGCTGTGGTATCGCAGTTGAGCCGCGACGATGCAGCTGATCTGATTCGTACGATCGAACTCCTGATGGCAACAAGCTTTTCTTGGGCAATCCCGCGGCTTAGTGGTGCCGACTTTGCACCGGTGCGCCAAGCCTCCCGCGACTTCGATGTGGCTTATGCCAATGATGCACATGCGGATGCGCAGGTGCACGCGGGTCGATTTGTCCGGCTCATTCTTGAGCGCTCAGGAAGTGTGGAGCTCCAGCGCCTTGTGCGATCACTCGACCCCAAAGTTCGCCGAGTTCGCTTTCTCGTCCACGGTGCAGACGATGTAGAAACCTCTCGGGTACTTATTCACGAAGTTCTTGAAGCAGCGACCGACAATGACCCGGATCGAGCAGCGGCAGCGGTGCGCGGTTATTGGGCCTACATGTCCTCTTGCTTGGACGCAGTCCCTGAGGCGGTTATGCCCTAAGCAGGCAGGGCTGGGTGGCTTGGGCAAGGCAATTCAGCACAGTCAAGGCCGAGAAGCCTCAGCGCGCCAGGGTTCAGGCTCTCGCGGTAGCCTGAAGGCACTAGATCTGCTTCCTCACGAGCAAGGGGGGATGGGGCTTAGGCCTTTTTCCTATGGATATCAAGCGCATTCTTCGTGGACCAATTGTCTGGATCGGCGTGGCCATCTTGGTGGCTTTGCTGGCCGGTCAATTTATTTCATCTGCCTCGGCACCTAAGAAGGTGGACACATCCGCGATCATCGCCTCGATCACGAAGGGCGATGCCAAGTCCGCCACCTTGGTTGATCGTGAGCAGCGTATTGAGATCGTCTTAAAGAACGGTGACAAGAAGCAGTCCGAATACGTCACAGGCCAAGGTGTTGAGCTCCAGCAACTCCTACAGACCAAGGTTGATGGTGGCCAACTCACGGGTGGCTACAACGTCAAGGTGCCTAAGGACAATGTTTTAATTTCTCTCCTCGCCTCGTTGTTGCCCATCGCCATCATCGTGTTCTTGTTGTTCTTCTTTATGAACCAAGTGCAAGGTGGCGGATCCAAGGTCATGAACTTTGGTAAGTCCAAGGCCAAGATGATGTCGAAGGACACCCCGCAGACCACGTTTGCCGATGTGGCTGGTGCGGATGAAGCCATTGAGGAACTCGAAGAGATCCGAGATTTCCTTACGGACCCGGCTCGCTACCAGGCCGTAGGGGCAAAGATTCCGAAGGGCGTTCTGCTCTACGGCCCACCCGGAACAGGAAAGACGTTGCTCGCCCGCGCTGTAGCTGGTGAAGCTGGCGTGCCTTTTTATACGATTTCTGGTTCGGACTTCGTCGAAATGTTTGTCGGTGTCGGAGCATCACGAGTGCGCGACCTGTTCGAACAGGCAAAGGAAAACGCTCCGGCCATCATTTTCATCGACGAAATTGATGCAGTCGGCCGGCACCGTGGTGCAGGTCTTGGCGGTGGCCACGACGAGCGCGAGCAGACGCTGAACCAAATGTTGGTCGAGATGGATGGTTTTGATGACAAGGGCACCGTCATTTTGATCGCGGCTACCAACCGTCCTGACATCTTGGACCCCGCGCTGTTGCGCCCAGGTCGTTTTGATCGCCAGATTGCCGTTGATCGCCCGGACCTGCAGGGACGTGCCGCCATCTTGACGGTGCACGCCAAGGGCAAGCCCATTGAGCCAGAGGTTGACCTCTTGGGTGTGGCTCGCCGAACCCCAGGGTTTACGGGTGCGGACCTAGCTAACGTCTTGAATGAAGCGGCTTTGTTGACCGCACGCCATCACCTGACGATGGTGAACAAAGAATCCATGGACGAGGCCATTGACCGAGTTATTGCCGGTCCGCAAAAGCATTCGCGCGTCATGAGCGATCACGAGAAGTCGATCACTGCGTATCACGAAGGTGGCCACGCGCTTGTCGCTGCGGCGCTGCAGAACTCAGACCCGGTGCACAAGGTGACTATCTTGCCTCGCGGTCGTGCCTTGGGTTACACGATGGTGCTGCCCGACCAAGAAAAGTATTCGACAACTCGCAACGAAATGTTGGATCAGTTGGCGTACATGCTCGGTGGTCGTGCCGCCGAGGAATTGGTTTTCCACGACCCCACTACAGGGGCGTCCAATGACATTGAGAAGGCCACCGGTGTTGCTCGGGCGATGGTGACGCAATACGGAATGACTGAGCGTCTGGGTGCTATCAAGTTCGGCCAGGAATCTGGCGAGGTCTTCTTGGGTCGCGACGTGGGACACCAACGGGACTATTCAGAGGCCGTGGCTGGTGTTATTGACGAAGAGGTTAGGCACCTGATCAATCAAGCCCATACTGAAGCCTACGAAATCCTGGTTGATAACCGCGACGTCCTAGATCGCCTGGTCCTTGAGCTGTTGGAAAAGGAAACCCTGGACAAGGAGCAGGTCGCTGAAATCTTTACCGACATTCGGAAGCGATCGGAACGACCGAAATGGACTGGCTCCACTGAGCGCATCCCGGCAGCCGGGCCGATCTCGGTTCCCGCCAAGGTGAATGGCTCGGGTTCTGTGCAGGTGGCTCACAACGATGTCGCGTCTCACGACAAGCCCTCGGACTGGTCCGCATGAGTGATCGTCTCGTGCAGCAAGCGGCCTCCATTGATCCAGTGACCGACCTGGTCAGTGATTTTCGCGATGTTCCGGCCTTTGATCAAGAGCGTGCCGAGAAGGCGGTTCGTGAGTTGCTGCTCGCCGTGGGTGAGGATCCAGACCGCGATGGGTTGGTGGACACACCCGCACGCGTTGCTCGGGCCTACCAGGAACTATTCGCTGGTCTGCACCAAAAGGCAGATGATGTTTTAGCAACTACCTTTGACCTGGGTCACCATGAATTGGTCATCGTGAAAGACATTGAGTTGTATTCGACCTGTGAGCATCACTTGGTGCCGTTTTTCGGCCGTGCGCATGTGGGTTACCTTCCCAATGCCGAAGGACGCATTACAGGCTTGTCAAAACTGGCTCGGTGTGTGGACGTATTTGCCAAGCGCCCCCAAGTTCAAGAACGGCTCACGTCACAAGTTGCTGATTCGTTGATGCGGGTCCTCGCGCCAGAGGGCGTGATCGTTGTTATTGAGTGTGAGCACCTGTGCATGTCTATGCGAGGCATTCGCAAGCCAGGAGCTACGACGATCACGAGTGCTGTTCGTGGTGTTTTCACCGACCCTGCGCTTCGTTCCGAGGCCATGACCTTGATCCGTGGTCACTGATTCAGCTGCTGTTGTGAAGCATCCCGAAGGTTTACCCGCTGAGTTGAGCCAACTCACGCGCACGTTGGTTGTAGGTGTGCTCAACGTGACGCCGGATTCATTCAGCGATGGTGGCGACTATCTCGATCCGCAGCAAGCAATCGAGCATGGGCTTGCGTTGGCATCGCAGGGCGCGGACATCGTTGATGTGGGCGGCGAATCCACCCGCCCGGGCGCAACAGCTATTGACGGCGCAACGGAATTATCCCGAGTGATCGACGTCGTCACGGGTTTAACCAGTGAAGGCATCACGGTCAGCATTGATACTCGCCGATCTCAGGTGGCTGAACGCGCCCTAGAAGCTGGCGCTGTTTTGGTGAACGATGTCAGTGGCGGCCGCGGTGATGAGGCGATGTGGCCATTGATGGCCTCGGTGCGCGCGCCCTATGTCCTGATGCATAACCGAGGCGAAGGTGCGAGCCAAGACAGCCTTGCCGATTATGAGGATGTTCTCGTCGAGGTGAAGCGCGAACTCTTGGAGCAGGTCGATGCAGTCATGGCTGCGGGCGTGGATGCATCACGCATTGTCCTGGACCCAGGGATTGGTTTTGCAAAAAGAGCCGAACACAATTGGCCACTTGTTCATCAAGGTGCCCTCGACGACATGGCTTCGTGGGGGTTTCCGGTTCTGCTCGGAGCCTCTCGCAAACGTTTTCTTGGTGTGTTTGAGACTGGTGAGCAGCGAATCGATGATTCCATGGACGCTCGCGACGCGCTGACTGTCGAACTGACTCGCCGCGCAGTGAAGTCAGGGCTGTGGGCCGTACGAGTGCATCGTGTAGAGGCGAATGTGGCTGTGGTCAACTCGTCTAGAGTGGCATTAGAGGAGGCACCATGACGGACATCATTGCTTTAACCGGTCTGCGGGCCTTCGGATATCACGGTGTCCTTCCCGAAGAGAAAGCAACAGGGCAGGAATTTGTCGTTGACCGTGCCGTGCATGTTGATACCTCACACGCTGCGCGTACCGACGACCTCACGGACACCGTTGATTACGGCGCACTGGCTCATGCTGTTGTCGCTGTCATTGAGGGCGAGCCGGTGGAGTTGATCGAGACCTTGGCCCAACGCATTGCTGATGTGGTGTTGATTGACTCACGCGTTTCTACGGTCAACGTGGTGTTGCATAAACCCACGGCACCCATCCCGTTTGCCTTTTTCCCGTCTTTTTCAGCAGGTTGGAACGTTGCTAAGGAGAATTTCTGGAAATTCGACGCAATTAACAGTTTAAAGATAAGGGGGTCTTACACTGGTTCTGGGGATAACGGTAGTGGGAATTATCTTTATCTGCCAACATTGGGAGTTGCAGTAGGAACCAAAGATGTTTTGCTGGAGGGTTTAAAACCTAGTATGGTGTCGATGCCAGGATTAGTTAGCCCAAATCTTACCTGGGCAAAACCTAAGTCAGTTGGAATTGGTGTAGATATAGTGGCATTAAGAAATAAACTTGAAGTAACATGGGACTGGTACCAGAGAACAACGTATGATCAGGCAGGACCTGCAGATGTATTGCCGGTAACGTTGGGAACATCTCCTCCACAAACGAATAACTCAGTAAGCGAAACCCGTGGATGGGAATTTACGGCAAACTGGAAAGACAAAGCCTTCAAAATTGGTAAAAAACAGGTGAATTATTCTGTAAGTTTTAATATTTC
>JAPLBW010000233.1 GCA_026392555.1 Actinomycetota bacterium | reverse complement strand
TACCCGTTCCAACTGGCCCACAAATGAACAGGGAGGGGATGTCACCTCTCACCCACTTCGCCAAAGCGTCCAACAGTGGCTCACGCTCAACCGTGCGCTCCAGCTCACTGAGCCTCGCGTCGTGATAAATCGCCGGCAAATTGCTCAATTTCAGCCGTGCAGCGACCGCAGCATCGTGACGCTCCTCAGTGCTTTCACGCCTGGGATTGTCTTGCTCAAAGTCAATCGCGCACTCCGGGCAACGCCCCGACTTACGCCAATCAGACGGTAGATCCTCGAGCTCAAATCCAGACGGCTCCCACACCGGGTGATTGCAGTGACTACAGCGAGGGATTGTCCGAGAGAATGCTTGCATCAGTCAGCACTCCTTCGGTCAATTGAAGTTGTCATACGACGCCAAAACGCCGTTTAGATGGGACAGGACAGCGGGATCGGGAAGCGCAGCTCTTTGCCTCTCAAGGCGGCCACGCAACACCCCAACCCCGTCCTTCACACGACCACTCTGGCCGTGGTTGATCCAATCGCACGTCCCAACAACAGCAGCGTGCTGATCACACTCAGGAAAATCAGCTAGCAACTGCGTAACCCTGCCCGACGGCCACTGAAGGCCGGGGCAGCGATCACGCAAAATACTCAGCAGCGAGAAAGGATCACTCTTAACGATCAAGCGTCAGCACCCTTTGAAGCCTCGTAAGCCTGCAGCGAGGACTTCTTGATCCACTCAGCGTTCCACTTGTCAATTTTGCTCAGCTTGCGACCCGTAGGCATCGCCTTGCTAAACAAGTGGTGCGCGACCTGACCCGCGCGCGACTCGTGCAACTTGTTCATCTGAGGACGCGAGCTCAACGCAAACACGTTTGGACTTGCAGCATCAGCGACAGCCAACAGAGCCAAAGCACGCTGCATCACGTCCTCCGGCGACGAACCACCAGCAAGGTGACGCTCAAGCACATCCAGCGCCTTCTCCTTGTCGTAGCCCCAAATGCGCTTCTTCTCGCTCGGAGCAACCGCCAGCTCGGGAACACTGATCGCCAATCCGTTGCAAATCTCCTTGACGTAAGGATCAATCAACGCACGCGCAACCAAACGCATCTGATCCGCGGTCAGCTTCAGCGCCGGCGCCTTCAGTACCGCGTTCCACGTGTTCTGATTGCCATTACGAGCAGTCGTCTTTTCAGCCTCAATGCTCTCAAGCTCAACCTGACGAGCAGCCTTCTGCTTATCAGACTTCTTAACCGCCTTCTTCGGAGCGTTGGCACGGTTGTATTGCGCCCACGTCTCACCGGCAGCCTTCAGCAGCTCCTGATCAAGGAACGCAATGTCAGTCCACAGCACGACCTGAGCTTCATCGAAGTTGCGGAAAGCAATGCCAGAGTTCACCGCCGCCTCGATCTGCTCATTCGAAAGGCTCACCCGCCAGCTATGCGAGTAATCGTCCTTCGCGTAAGGCGACTTCGACGCAGCTTGCAGCTCAGCGGAAGCAGGGAAGCCCTCACCGGCTTTACCTGACACCGTGAACACATACTTCGACGATGGCTTCTTCGTGTAGTACAGCTTGCTGACACCATTGTCAGTTACGTCGAAAGGCGACAGCGACTCAGTAGCAGCAAGGCGCGCAAGATCAACAGCAGCGTCCGGTGACACAGCAGCCAGCAGAATCAACGCAGGCCCAACCGAAGTACCAAGCCGGCC
>JAPLBW010000017.1 GCA_026392555.1 Actinomycetota bacterium | reverse complement strand
GCCGCAGCAAAATCAACGGACCAATTGATGAAAGCTTGTTGCGGGTAATGCGCGAAGTCACCAAACAGCTCACGCTTGTGCTCTGGAGCCACGATGACAAAGCCCTGCGAGGCCAAGATGGTGACATAGCGGGTGTACATGCTTGGTTCCGTGTGCGATCCGTGAATAAACGCCACGATAGGCAGGTTTGCGCCCTCAAGCGGTGCCCAGACATAGACCGGATCACCGTTTGGCAGGGAACTTTTGTACGCAACGACATCTTCAGATGTACTCAACGACTTAATCCCCAAACACTGACCGCCATTGTCGGCACAGGTTGGGCTAGCAGCGGCAACACAGGGTGTGGTCATGGTTAGTCAATTCCCATCAGGTGAGTTGGCGCGATTTAGGCCCAGATCGTGAGCGGACGGAAAGCTTCGTCCGGGACGGTTCCTTCGAGGTCGTAGTGACGCAACATCAGATCACGCATGGTGATCGACTTGATCTGCGCAAGTTCCTCGGAATCAAACTGATCGTTTTCGTACCAGAATCGATCGGCGGCACGGGTGCGACGCAATTCCTCGGAAACGATGTTTTGCATGGTTCGGCCGACCGCTGAGCCCTCAACATGGGGTTCGGCGAGCAAACCGACCATGGGATCAATCGAATCCGCTCGGCGATATACCTCGCGCACCGCTTCAGCGCGGGCTAGTTCATCCTGCGTTGGATTGGCTGGGTCAACTGCGGTAAAGCGCAAGAACGTTTCAATAGGTGTGCGGCGTTCGAGCTTCTTACCCGCATCAATGAGTGCGCGCTTTTCCTTTTCGCTAATGGTGTCTGCCTGCGCTTCGGAGTCCCACGGACCCTCATCGCCGAACTCGCCATACGCGATGCGGACCTGGTGATACGGCGGTAATCCGTTATCGCGACCGCGCGCCAGATCTAACGTGAACAAGTCCGTGCCACCGCTAACAAATGCAATGTCATGAATCGCGGTGTGATAAACCAATCCCACGTCCTGGGCTTGGGTGGCCAACATTCCGCGCAGAACGTGCTCGGGTGTGCCGCCGGCCAACGCAATGTGCCCCAGTGGCGAAATCGCGTTGTTGACTTGTCCCACATTGGGCAACGTTCCATCTTCGGGCATCGCTGGGTGACCGCTGTGCAAAGACAAAGCACCCGACGCATCTCGCGGTGCATAGGGATGCAAAGCCGAGTGGCCAAAGCGCAAGGCCAACGTAGCAAACGGAACGCCTGTCATCGCATTCGCTGTTTCGTCATAGCCTGCATAAGCGCCCAGTCGCTTGACCATGTCTGGCCCAAATACTGCGGGCAACCACTCATCAAAGAGCAGGTGCTGCCACACCGCGATCGTGCGTCGGCGGGCTTCTTGGAAGAGTGTCTCGTCATCCCAGTCGGGGTTGGCTTGCTCGAGTTGTGCTGCGCGCCAGTTGTGCTCGCGGAAAAACAGAATCTGCATCAGCGTTAAACCGATGTTTTCCGACGCCCGCGGATCTCCGGCGGTGATGACTTCGGTCGCCGGCAAGCGCGAGAACGAACTATCCACCTTCAGGCCTGTGGTGGCCCGACTTGCCGGCAAGTTCTCGACATCAAATTCCTTCTTGACCGGGCCAAACTCCGTGCGATACATGGCTTCACCGACGTAATGCTCAGCCTTGAGGCGGCCACGAGCAAATTCGCGCAGCGCTTCATGAGTTTCAGCTTCTGGGCCATAGACCTGCGTCAGATCCAAATAACCACTAGCCAATGTTCCTGGGTGGAATACGCCATCGACAAAATCGCCGGTACTTGGTTTGAACGGCAAACCACATGGCGTGCCATCGAGCAGCCGGTTTTGACCGCGGAAGGTGGCAATCGGGTCTTCGGGGTCTAACACCCATACGAATTGATAGGGCGAGTCCGGAGTAACAAAGCTCTTGTTGTTGTCGATCCAGTGGCCGTAAAAATAATTGTCTTCTTTGTCGTGATTGAGGAACTGGCCAAAAAGCACCGCGATCATGTTGATGTTGGGTCGTTCCCGATCAGTGAGAACATCCTGCAGGCCATACAAGCGCCGACTAATCGTGCGCTCGTTACCGCGATCATGAGGGCGTCGAATACCATCGGCGTACGAAAACCCCTCAGGCCCGCGGCTCATCACACCTGGAGCGCTGCCTAACGCTGGTTGCGCGAGGTTGTTCCCAGTTCCATCCAAGGAGCGATATTCAGTAGCAGTCTTGGATGGCACAAAGGCTCCCTTTAACGAAGGTCTGGTGATCCCTTGGGTTCATCAGCAAACGAGGTGGCATCGGTCCACAACGTGTCATAGGCGCGCGAGCGACTAAATTGTTGATAAATCCATGCAGATAGTGCGAAAAGACTAATCAGTGCGAGGAACTTACGCAAGATATGCCTCCTTCAGTTCAACTGATCAAACACTGGTGGGCCTAGGAGGACTTGAACCTCCGACCTCTTCCTTATCAGGGAAGCGCTCTAACCGTCTGAGCTATAGGCCCGAATGCACGCAAAATCTATCCCACGCCCACAACGGTTACGTCAGGGGCTAGTCCTGGACTAAATCCATTTGCAAACCCCCAACGAAATACGCCGCGAGGTTATAAAAAGTTGCCAGCAACGCACTCAGTGCCGTCGCCAAGATGACTTGAACAATGGCCACTGCGCCCGCCAGGGTCATGACCTGGCCAAAACCAAAGAGCGATTGTGGGTCAACACCGCCACCAAACACTTCGGTCGAAGTCCGGCCTACTGAATCAAAAACCCCTGCTTGGTTAAACAGCAACCAGAGCAAGGCGATGGCTATCACGATCGCCAGCGCAATGCCGACGGAGAAAATGAACGCCACTTTGGCCACAGACCATGGATCGATGCGCTTCAACCGCAATTGAGCTCGACGAGCACCCGTCGAATCGTCAGCTCCGGTTGCCGAACTCACGAAGTCGTATCCGCATCTGGTGTCTCGG
>JAPLBW010000135.1 GCA_026392555.1 Actinomycetota bacterium | reverse complement strand
CGAATTTGGTTAACGCGACCAGCAATCTGCTCAGCATCGCCCGAACCTTCAACGATGGTGGTCTCATCCTTGGTTACGACGACCTTGCGAGCGTGACCCAACAGGTCCAACTCGGTGGTGTCGAGCTTGAGGCCGACTTCTTCAGAAATGACCTGACCGCCGGTCAGGATTGCGATGTCTTGCAACATGGCCTTGCGACGGTCGCCAAAGCCAGGAGCCTTGACAGAGACCGAGCGGAAGGTGCCACGGATCTTGTTGACGACCAGGGTGGCCAAAGCCTCGCCCTCCACGTCCTCAGCCAAGATGACCAGCGGCTTGCCGGACTGCATGACCTTTTCCAAAATCGGCAGGATGTCCTTCACGGCACTGATCTTTTGGTTCGCGATCAAGATGTAAGCATCTTCGAGCACGGCTTCCATGCGCTCAGCGTCGGTGACGAAGTATGGCGAGATGTAGCCCTTGTCAAAGCGCATTCCTTCAGTGAGCTCGAGCTCAAGACCAAAGGTGTTGCTCTCTTCAACAGTGATGACGCCTTCCTTGCCGACCTTGTCCATAGCTTCAGCAATCATTTCGCCGATCTGGGGGTCAGCAGCCGAGATGCTCGCGGTCGAAGCAATCTCTTCCTTGGTCTCGACGTCCTTGGCCATGTTCAACAACTCAGCGCTGACAGCGGCAACAGCCTTGTCAATCCCGCGCTTGAGGGCCATCGGGTTCGTGCCCGCAGCCACGTTACGCAAACCTTCGCGCACCAAGGCCTGAGCCAAAACGGTCGCGGTCGTGGTTCCGTCACCGGCGACGTCGTCAGTCTTCTTGGCAACTTCCTTGACCAGTTCGGCGCCGATCTTCTCGAAGGGGTCTTCGAGTTCAATTTCCTTGGCGATGGAGACACCATCGTTGGTGATCGTGGGGGCGCCCCACTTCTTTTCCAATACAACGTTGCGACCACGTGGGCCCAGGGTGACCTTGACTGCGTCAGCGAGCTGGTTCATGCCACGCTCAAGACCGCGGCGGGCCTCTTCGTCAAAGGCAATAATCTTGGACATACGACGGGTGGTCCTTCCGAGAATTCAACGGATGAGACCGGGGCCAACTCGGCGCCGGCTAGCACTCACAGGGTTCGAGTGCTACCCCAAGTTTGGCACTCCCCACCCTCGAGTGCAAACTCGGGTCCCCCAGCGCCTGGGGACCGTGAAATCCCCCGATTAACCGGCCTAGCCACCCGCCACAGCAGGGATAACCGAGACCGTGGATCCGGCCTTGACCGGCGTATTCAAGCCATCGGTGAAGCGCACATCCTCGTCGCCCACGTAGATGTTGACGAAGCGGCGCAGGGCACCGTTGTCATCGAGCACCCGAGCGGCGATGCCTGCGTGGTCGACTTCCAGAGCAGCCAGAACATCGGCCAGGGTGGCGCCATCGGCCACCTCAACGCTGACCTCGGCCGAACCGTCGGTGTAGGTGCGCAAAATTGTGGGAACGCGAACCGTGACGCTCATGACAGACCCGCATCCTTCACTGCTGCTCGGAATTGCTCTAACGATGCCGGAATTGTTGCAGTAGGCCCAACGACCCCAGAAACCGCATCCAGGGTCTTCAGGCCATCGCCGGTATTGAGAACAACGGTATCTGCGTTGGGATCGATCAGACCCTTGGCCAACAACTTCTGCAATGACGCAATCGTCACGCCACCAGCGGTTTCACCAAAGATGCCTTCTGTTTCGGCCAACAGGCGAATGCCCGCAACCACTTCGTCGTCAGTGACATCTTCAATGGCGCCGCCAGTGCGGTTGGCCACATCAATGGCATAGGGGCCGTCAGCTGGGTTGCCGATGGCCAAAGACTTGGCGATCGTGTTCGGCTTTTGCGGCTTGACCACATCAACACCGGCCTTCCATGCCGCGGACACTGGGGAACATCCCGTGGCTTGGGCACCAAAGATCTTGTACGACGATGATTCAACGAGACCGAGCTTGATGAATTCGGTGAATGCCTTGTCGATCTTGGTCATCAGTGAGCCCGAGGCGATCGGGACGACGACTTGAGCCGGCAATCTCCAGCCCAGCTGCTCGGCTACTTCGTAGCCCAAGGTCTTTGAACCCTCGGCGTAGTACGGGCGCAGGTTCACGTTGACGAATCCCCACTCGTCATCACTGGCTACCTCAGAACACACGCGATTGACGTCGTCGTAGTTGCCTTCGATTTCGATCAACGTTCCGCCATAAACAGCAGTGGCCACGGTCTTGCCTGCTTCGAGGTCGTGCGGAATCACTACGCAGGACTTCAAACCAGCGCGGGCCGCAGCGGCAGCAACGGCATTAGCCAAGTTGCCTGTCGATGCACACGCCACGGTCGTAAAGCCCAACCGCCGACCGTTCTCGAGTGCCACTGCAACCACGCGGTCCTTGAACGAGTGCGTGGGGTTGCCACTGTCGTCTTTGATCCACAGCGCGCGCATTCCCAAGACCTTGGCCAAGTTGTCGGCCTTAATCAAGTGCGTAAAACCTGGCTGCAAATTCTTGCCACCGGCAACATCTGCCGAAACCGGAAGCAGACCGGCGTAGCGCCACATGTTGGAGGGTCCGGCTTGAATGCTCTCTTTGGTCACGCCAACAAAGTCATAGGAAACTTCGAGCGGGCCGAAACATTCATCACATGCGTAGCGCGCTTCAAGTGCATACTCCGCACCACATTCGCGGCAGGTCAAACATCGAGCTGGACCTGCGTTTTCCACGCCGGCAGCATTGAGGGTAATCGTGGGAGTGCTCACAAGTTGAGGCCTTTCGTCTCATCTTTCCAAGATTTCTCTTGGACGGACTTGGCACCTGATCCGGCGGCCGCCTACGCAAGGTAGGTGTCTTCGGAGTGGTTGCCGGGGCTTCAACGGGCCGTTCCCTCTGCCCCTCGGGATAGTCTTCGGTTGCTGGACATCCTGCTGCACTGCAATCGACAATGCCCCACGAAGAAATGATGCAGAGGGAGACATCAAT
>JAPLBW010000228.1 GCA_026392555.1 Actinomycetota bacterium | reverse complement strand
TGGAACCCAGTTCCTGGCCGCTTCAAGGACTACATCGCCATGCTGAAGTTCAACATGTACGAATCTCTGCACACCACAGTGATGGGACCAGCAGGGAAGCCGGTTGAACTACAGATTCGGACCTACGCCATGCATCGTCGCGCCGAATACGGGATCGCCTCGCACTGGAAGTACAAAGAAGATGCGACGGGCCGCACCACGGGCATTCGTGACTCGGGCGATATGTACTGGCTCAAACAACTTCTGGACTGGCAGCAAGAAACTGCTGACCCCAGTGAGTTCCTCGATGGCCTGCGCTACGACTTGAGTACTGCCGAGGTCTTTGTCTTCACGCCCAAGGGTGATGTGTTGGCTTTGCCGGCCGGTTCGACTGCTGTGGACATGGCGTACGCGGTTCACACCGAAGTAGGTCACCGCTGTATCGGAGCACGGGTCAATGGTCGACTCGTTCCACTGGAGTCAAAACTCGACAACGGTGACGTGGTTGAGGTCTTTACTTCTAAGGGTGAGGGCGCGGGCCCTTCGCTGGATTGGTTGAACTTCGTCGGTAGTAGTCGTGCGCGCAATCGCATTAAGGCCTGGTTCTCTAAGGAGCGCCGCGAAGAAGCGGCCGAACTTGGCCGCGATGAACTAGCCAAGGCGTTGCGCAAAGAAGGTTTGCCACTACGGGTGATGACCGGAGACGACCTCGCCACGGTCGCGCACGCCCTGCACTGTGAAGACATCCATGCGCTGTTCATCGCCATTGGCGAGAATCGGATTTCTGCCGGTTCAGTGGTCGCCAAGCTGGTGACGCACATGGGCGGTACGCAGGCTCTGGCTGAGGACATTGTCGACACTGACACCTCGGTTGCCGCCATGCGCTTTGGGCGTGAACGAGGCGACTCCGGGGTCGTGGTTTTGGGTGCTGGGGAGGTGTGGTCCAAGCTGGCCCGCTGCTGCACGCCTGTCCCAGGCGATGAGATTGTCGGTTTTGTTACCAGGGGCAGTGGGGTGTCGGTGCACCGAACCGATTGCGTAAATGTTGAGGCGATGGCTGACCAGGTGGATCGCTTTGTGGAGGTGCAGTGGGCGCCGACCTCGCAGTCCATGTTCTTGGTCAACATTCAAATTGAAGCGCTCGACCGCTCTCGGTTGCTCTCCGATGTCACGAGGGCGCTGTCTGATCAACATGTCAACATCTTGTCTGCGTCGGTGAGCACATCAAAGGATCGGATTGCGATGAGCCGGTTCACCTTTGAAATGGCTGACCCCAAGCACCTGGATCACGTCTTGCGAGCCGTACGCGGTGTGGCAGGAGTGTTTGACGTGTACCGCGTTACTGGCTGAACTCATCCAGTGCGCTTTGCGCCTGCAGGAGCCATTCTTGACGGGCAGCGATGGACTCATTGGCTTGGTCAACACCCCGCTGATCACCCTTGGCTGAAGCGGCATCGCGTTGCTTCTCCAGCTTGGCAATAACGCCTAGTAGTTGATCGACGGCATCTTGAGCTCGAGCTCGGGCCGCGGGGTCCTGGCGCTTCCAGAGTTCTTGTTCAGCGTTACGAACGGCGTCTTCTACCTTCTTCAGGCGCTGTTCAATCTTGGCCTTGTCATCGCGGGGGACATGGCCGATGGCCTCCCAGGCCTTGCTGATCTCACGAAGAGCGGCTTTGGCGCTGCCAATGTCGCTGATGGGCAAGAGGGCTTCAGCCTTGGCGGCCAGTTCTTGCTTGGCCGCCAAGTTGGCTGCGTGCTCCATGCCTTGTTCAGCGTCCTTCTCGTTCTTACGCGCGAAGAAGGCATCCTGTGCGGCCTTGAAGCGCTG
>JAPLBW010000212.1 GCA_026392555.1 Actinomycetota bacterium | reverse complement strand
TTATAGTGAGTGCAGTTACAAGTCCAGGGGGATTGGCTCCTTTCGAGGGGAGGCTAAAGCAAATACTGTCGTAGGGCAGCATGGAATACGGGAAAAAGTGGAAGAATGGCGTTTGGAAATTGTTTGCCCGCAACGATTGCTTGGGGCTGCAAAAGCAGCCATTCGTTCACCCCATAGGCACGAAGAACCCGCTTTTGACCTAATCCCCCTGAACATGGGGAAGTCTCTTGAAGGAGAAGGGAGGATTGGCTATTTAGCCAAGCCTCTGCAACTAATCAAGTTAGCTGAGCTTTGCCAAGGAATATTTGCAGCACCACTGGTTCAGGTTATTGGGGATCCTAGACAACTAGTAAGAAAATTAGGCATAGGTTGTGGTGCTGCTGGGGGATGGTTTAAGGACGCCAGTAATTTGGGGGCAGATGCTTTTATTACTGGAGAAATGAAATATCACGAAGAGCTGGAAGCTTTTCAAGAAAAAATAGGCGTGGTTTTATTGGGGCATCATGCATCCGAGGGTTTTGCTCTCGATTCGATGAGAAAAAGATTGGAGCAGGCGTTCCCTGGGCTCGGGATTTCCAAAGCGAAAAGGGATGATGTGACAAGGCGTTGCCTCGTTGCTTAAAATGACAATTAAGATATTTACCTACTCATAGTGTGTGGGGAAAAATGGCTCGATGTTGAAGTAAAATTTACAATATTTTTTAAGAACTAGAAAAATTTTTAAAAATCGAGACTGGAAACCGCAAAAAAACAACGAAATTGCAAGGGTTTTTATTGGCATAAAAAGTGCTTTCACTAAACGTTATAGGAACCACGATGGTTTTTTGGAAAACCCCAGGGAGTGGGTCATGTTTGCAAAATTATGTTGGATGCTGTTAACCGGAATGGGCCTTGCAAGTGGTATGGCTGCAGGGCATGGTTTGCTTAAATCCAGTGACGGAATAACTTCGGAACAGGGTTGCCAAGTAGAAATGGAGAACAGGGCGGAATTACAATCCCTAGCTTCGCAACAATATATCAACAATCAAGTGCGCCATTGGCGGGCATTGGTTGTGAGTAAGTGAGCCTGTTATCAACACAACGCAATCAACGAGTGGTTTCCACCTTTGTTTTGAGACTTATAACTTGGATTGATTCATGAATTTTATTCGTGGGAGCAGAAGTTCCTGTCATTTCAACTCCTATTTTGCCGACCATGGGTTGACTTCCAGTAGCAAAAATTGTGAAGATTGCTTCTCTCCCTGGATCTAAGCGCTGAAGTGGCGCAAACTGAATAGTGTTCCCGTTTTTTGTTGCGGCGGTGGGGCCTCGACCTTCAGTTTGGTTATAACCTTCCGGAAGTGTCACTATTAATCCGGAATTGATAAGAACGAAATTGCCTTTATTGATTATTCGGATAGTGAATGTAACCGGTTCTCCGACTTCGCTTGGATCAACCGATTTATCAAGTTCAAGCAATATTGGGTTTTTTGCGCTAAAAATTGTTGTTTTTTCCGTTTGAATACCAAAACTGATGCGATCGGCCGAGCCTTCCACACGTTGGGTTAATTGACCAGATGCGTTTGCCTTCATCACCAAATTGACAGTCCGTCGCTGACTGGGTTGAAGTATGCCCAAATCCCAGCGGACTTCACTTTGGATTTCCTTGCCTCCGGAACTAGCCCCAAGAAACGAAGTACCTTGAACCATTTTGGTGGACAGACGAACATTGTGGGCTGTGGTGCCTCCTTCGTTAGCAACAGTGATCTGGTAAGTTGCCGGTCGACCGACAGCCCGGTTATCAGGGCCAGACAAAAAAAGCTCCAACTTTGGCTCGGACACTACAGTTTTGCAGGCAGAT